>NZ_DLHL01000027.1:0-130162 GCF_002483225.1 Gemmatimonas sp. UBA7669
AACACCGGCTTTCTCAGCACCCTGATAGGGCCTCTGGTGCGTCCCGGTACCCTCGCATCACTTCTGTACACCGTGCGACGAGAGCATCTGCGGCGTTTCTGGAAGCGCATTCGTGGGCGAATTCCGTACGAGATGCACTTCGTCGCTGAGTCGCAGGTACTTGATGTGGTGCAAAGCTCGGGTGGTACCGTGGTTGATACCGTCGACGTCAGTCGACTGCAGAACCGCGGGAGTCTTCGCTTTTCGGTGACGAAGGGCTCGTGAGATCCAGCATGACACCTGATGGTGCGGATGGGGCAGGTGAGGTGCAGATGCGGCAATTCCTTTCAACGGAGAGTCTCATGGCGACATTACGTGTGGGGCGGGTGGTGTGGTCAATGGGCGCTGCGCTCGTGTTTCCCGTGGCCGCGCTATCGGCGCAGGAGTGCATGGGCGGACTTGCCGTGAGTAACATGAGGAATGCGGTTGGCGGCACGATTGCCGGTGCTGGTGCGCAGCGCATCGTGTTGGCTGCGTATGAGCGGTTGGGCAGCCGCCTGCAGTTGGGCGCGCAAGCCGGCGTGCGCGGCACGTCGTTTGGCTCAACCGATGCCCGCGCGGTTGGGGCGAGTGCTAGCTGGCGAGCGGGTCCTGCGGCGGAGAAGGGGCTGCGTGCCTGTCCGTATGTGCAGGCCGCGTGGCAGGACGGGCCCGCAAACCAGGGCTACAACCTGCACCAGGTGCAGGGGGCGGCTGGCCTCAGTGTAGGGCGAGCGCTCTCTGCGGGTTCACTTACTCTCGTGCCATTCGCACGCCTCGGTGTGTTGCATTTGCGAAACACCAGTGGATTCGAGGGGCAGCGCACCACGTTTTCGCGCAGCCTTGGCGAAACAGGCGTGGGGGTCGGCTTGCGATTCGGTCAACAGTTCATGCTGACACCAGCAATCAGTCGACCGTTTGCCGCAGGCTCGCAGCCTGGTGCACCTGAGCCCACGTACTCGATGGCGTTCAGGTTCGGGTTTGGGCGGTAGGCGGCGTTGACAAGCAGCCTGTGGTGGCTGATGCCGTTGCTGGCAACAGTGATGTGGGCGTCACCACCACAGCTCATTGCCGGTGCTTCCCGCCTACTGCGTTGCGACAAATTCCCCGGTATGGTTCGTGTTGCGCGTGACATTGCCGACGATGCGAATCCCGAGGTGTGTCGCGCCGTGCATGTCGCGTGGCGCGCGCTGAAGAGCTCCACACGACGTTCATCGGCACAGACAATGGACTCGACGCATGTGGTGTTCCACCGTTTCCCCGTGCTCGGCAGCAATTCGCGTCGGTCGCTGTATCAGCTCGGATTTTTCACAACGGGGCGCGCTTACCGAGAGGTAGTGGTGGATCGCGCGAACTGGACGGCGGAAGTGCAAGCAAGAGAAGGCCAACGGGGCGGTCGCTGACCATCGGCGTCCGCTGACTTCTGCTGGTCAGCCCGTACGAGGTAGCCGCTTCAACTTGGCAATTTGCTCCGCTTCCTTGGAACGGAGCGCATGCCACAGGTCCCAGTCCTGCTGGAGACCGAGCCAGAAGTCCGCACTCATGCCCGTGACCTGCGCGAGCCGGAGCGCCGTGTCCGGAGTGACCGCCCGCTTGGCATTGATGACCTCGTTCAGTCGCGGAAACGAGACGCCAAGCTGAATGGCAAACGCGGACTGCGAGATGCCGAGGGGCTTGAGAAACTCCTCGAGCAGCATCTCACCCGGATGCGTGGGCGGCCGATGGGTGGGGAGGCGGCGTTGGACCAGCGGCGCACTCTTCGGCGCCTTAGTGATAGTCCGTGACTTCGACGTCGTCGGCATAGCCATCCTCCCACCGGAAACAGATCCGGTACTGATCGTTTATCCGAATACTGTGCTGACCAATCCGTGTCCCACGCAACGCTTCCAGACGATTGCCCGGCGGTATGGCAAGTTCTCGGAGATCGCGCACCCGGTTGAGTTGCGTCAGCTTTCGCATGACCACCGGCCACAGGCCGCTCGGACAGGCCTTCCTGGCGCGGCGGCTGTCCACGCCATTGAAGAGGTCCTCGGTGGCGAGGTCGGCGAAGGTGCGTATCACAGTATCTATTATAACGGCATCTGTTATAGTTGCCAGTCCCAGCTACACGACATGGGACGAAACAGGCTCAGACTACCTGGTGTACTGCCTTGAGCAAAAAATCGCCCCGTCCGTTCGGTCCACTTACTTTGGAGGTAAGATGGCAAGCATGTACCGGGAAAGTGCGACGGAACCTGCAAGTTGGTGTCGAGGCAAGGATCGTCGACTCTGGAAGTGGAACTATGCGGGTGAGATCGATACGGTGGCCGCTGTTGGTTGTACTTTTTATCTTTGCGGCTTGCCGAGACGCAACCACCGGTGTGGCGGGAACCTTTACCGTCACGGGCAACGTGTCCAACACCGCAGGATTGGCGGTGGCGGACGTGCCGGTCGAGGTCAGGCTGATCCACCCAACCTGCGAATCTGATGGCACTGCCCAGGCAGGCAGCACGAAGACGTCCACCGACGGGGTCTACACGCTGCAGTTCAAGGAGATGTTCGACGGCTGCGTGCGACTCATCGCCAGGCCGCCCGGTGGCACGCCGGTTGTGGTAGAGCGCACCAAGGTGGATGTGCGGCCAAACCGGGACTATCTGATCATCAACGCGGTGCTGCCCTCGCAGGATGCTGAAATAGCTCGCGTCACCTCTGGTGTGACGCCAGCGTTGTTGTATGCTGGCACGACTTCAGTCAGGGGCGAGCGATGCGAGGCGCTCTACAACCCGACGGGTCGCCTGTCGATTCCGCCCGAGCAGTAGCTGCGCGCGCTGCTGCTGCAGCTCCTCTATTCGATTAGGAGCGAACGGCAGCTCGTCTGGCAGCTCGGGTACAATCTGCTCTACTGCTGGTTTGTCGGTCTTGATCTCGAGGTGGCGGCGTGGTACGCCACAACGTTCACCAAGCATCGGCAGCGGCTGCTTGAAGGGGACATCGCGGCGCAGTGCCTCGCGCGTACCGTGGCGACGGCGGAGCGGGCGCGCCTGCTCTCGCCGAACACTTCTCGGTCGATGGGACGCCGCTCTGGGCCTGGGCGAGTCAACGAGTGTACGACCGAAGGACGATGACTCGGATTGACCGGTAGATCCGGGCAATGACGGCGTGAGTGTTCATGGCGAGAAGCGGCGCAACACGACCCGTCAGTCCGTGATGGATCCAGAGGCGCCCAGGGCCCGCAAATCGTTCAACGTCGCGTCGATCCTCGCGTACTAGGCGAGCGCGCTGGTCGACAATCGCCACGGTTTGGTGGTGAGCACCGTGGTGTGCAGTCTGAATGGGCGAGCCGAAGTGGACGATGCGCTGAGTCTCCTGCGAGGCATTGCCGGCCTCGCGCTGCGCGCGACCGTGGGCGCCGACAAGGGCTACGGTACGCGGGACTTCGTGGAGGGCGCCTGCGCAGCCGACTTCACGCCGCACGTGGCGGAGAGGGCGAAGGGCAGCGCCATCGATGGGCGCACCACGCGCCAAGAGGTCTACGCGATCGGCCAACGCGCGCGCAAAATAATCGAGGAGGTGTTCGGCTGGCCAAGAAACCTCGCCGGACTGCGGAAAGTGAAGCATCGGGGCACCACACGAGTCGATTGGATCGTCACCGTCGCGTGCGCCGCGTACAACCTGATGCGCTTGCGGCGCCTCATACCGGCCTGCCCCCAGGCCGAAGGCAGCTTCACGCGCCACGGCAATAGCGCGGACGCCGCCCAAGGGAAGCCGCGAGGCCTGCAGAACCGGCCGTGTTCGACGCCAATCAGCGCCAAATCTCCGCCGCAGCACGGATCCGCTCGTCAAGCTCCGGCTTTCTCAGCGTTCTGCCAAGTAAAGAGCGACTTTGTATCGCCGAACCCGCGGATGGGCTCGGCTCGTAGACTTCATTCTCCGCAAACAATGACTTCTGGGCAATAGTCAATAGGGTGTTTGACCTATTGCAAGATTGGGAATAATTCACAAAGCTGACTTCAGCTTTGATGTGGCTGAGTGAAGACGATTCGCACAAGTCTCTCGCGTGAGGAGTGTTGCTCGGCGGGTAGCTTCATCTCAGAGGGCGCGAGAGGACGATCAGTAGACCGAAGGTGAGTTGGAATGCTTGGCCTTCCCATCGGTTAAGGTCGTTCGAAACTTCGATCGTCGTATCGCCACCACTTCAGCGCTTGCGCAGTGTTCGAAATGCTGAACATCCCGGCTTGCGCCGACGAATCGGCTTACGGCCAGTGACCGTAAGCAAGCTATTCACTCTCTTGATGGAGCGGGCGCATGAGAAGTTACGTCAAAGCGTCAACGGTATTGAGCCTTTCACTCTTGGCCGCAGCTTGTGAGCCTAGTCGCAGCACTGCTGCCGACTCGATGGACGAACCCGCGAGGTCGATGTCAGGGGCGAAGAATCAGCCAGTGTTGCGCACTCTCCGAGAAGACTTTCAAGAGATTGCGGCACGTGACCACTCGTTCGGCGGCTTTTGGGTGGGTGAGAACGGCCAGCTAGTCGTCGCCACCAAGACGGGCGAAGTTAGCCGGGAAACCGAAGAGTTAGTCCACGGTTGGCTTCGCCGCAATTCACGTGCCGACCTCACCGCACGGCGCATTGAGGCGTTCAAAGTCATGTACGACTACGCTGAGCTGATGGGGTACTACGAGAAGATTCGCAGCTCCGTCGCTTCGCATCGCGATGTCGCAGGTATTGGCATCGACGAGCGAACCAACTCCGTACTGGTGAACGTTCGAACAGAGGTCGGCAAGTCGTGGGTAGAGAGTCAACTGGCAGCCCAGAAGATAGGGGCGCGTGAAGCCAAAGTTGCGCTCGAGACCAACGGATATGACGTCCAAGCGGGTCTTCAGTCGACCTTTGCTACCTTGCGAGGAGGAATTCAAGTTACCAACAGCATCGTTGGCGATTGCTCGATCGGATTCCTTGGCCATATGACCATTGGGCCGAACGATCCCTATCCGGACATGAGTCGACCCGTAATGACGACTGCTGCACACTGCACGCAGAGCCAGATCTCCTTGGTTGGCGAGACATTCGGTCAGCCATCATCAGCAAGACCGATCGGGAACGTCTCTCGAATTGCACAGGTCTATACATCGTGCGGGGGCGGGTACGTTTGGTGTCGTTACGCTGACGTCGCCTTGATTGCCGTTCGGGACACCATTCCAATCGGATGGGCGACGGCTGCGATTTCGACTGCCACCACACCACCGGCGAATCCTTCCTACCTAGGATGGCGAGCATATGCAGGAAGTGGCGTTACCGGCGCGGTCTTGGGAGAGACCATTACTCGGGTTGGGCGTACGAGAGGTCAGACGACCGGCACCGTAGTTGTAAGCTGTCAGGATCGACAGTCCACCCTGCTTCCGGGAATGTGGACCCTTTGCGCGATGAACGCGACGGCAACCACTGAAGGAGGCGATAGTGGTGGCACTGTGTATATTCCAAGCACGGTAGGTCAGCCCACTACACCGCGCGCCGTTGGCACCCTCTTTCAAGGTGGGGTTGGCAGCACATGGTTCAGCAGCGCGGGATTTGTGAACCTGGCTCTTGGGAACGACGTGTATTTCGTTTGGTAGTCTGGTGTAACCGCAGCCTCAACAACAACCGCGGAGTACGAGTCATGATCAAGAGCACTTCCTTTCACGCGACCATAGCGGTCCCATTCGTGCTGATTGGCGGCCTTCTTGCTGGCTGCGGCGGATCGTCGACCGACCCAACGACCGACCCACGGGTTGCGATCTCCGCCAGCGAGGAAGTGGTGCTCGGCGCAGGTCCGATCAACGTCACCTTCAGCAATCTGCAGGACTCAGAGATCCTTCTCGGTCATTGCCCGCAGACGCTGGAGCGTCAGGAACGGTCGACGTGGGTGGTTGCAAGCACAGACTTTTCGTGCGACGCCGTCCTCAACCGACTGGCTCCTGGTGAGCGCCTCGTGGTCGCCGTTGATTTTCCCTTGGTTGAGCGGGGGGTCTATCGACTGCGTTTCGATGTTCGCGATACCGCTCGAACGCTGCTTCCCGCGGTCGATCGTGTAAGCAATGCGTTCAACGTGAGGTGAACGGTCCTCTCTTGGGGGGCCCCCGAGCCGTTTATTGAACAGCGGTTGGGGCAGTACCGCCGGCCGGCCGGGTGTGGTACCTTCTACAGGTCCCGGGTCCCGGAGGGCGTCAGCCCGCCAACTCCGTCAGGACCCCGCAGGTAGCAGCGGTACGTGGATCCTGTCGTCGCTTCGTCAGGCCCGGGGCACTGCGCGCAGCCTTTTCACTCTCCCGAGTGATGGGCTGCGCGCTTTTTCTTTCCCCACCGTTTTTGCAGTAGATTCCGGCATGTCGCTCGCCCTCGCCCGGAAATACCGCCCGCGCAACTTCGCCACCGTCGCGGTGCAGAATCACGTGGCCAATACGCTCAAGGGCGCCATTGCCCGCGGACGCGTGGCGCACGGCTATCTGCTCTGCGGCCCGCGCGGCACGGGCAAGACGACGCTGGCCCGCGTGCTGGCCATGGCGCTCAACTGCGAGCGCCGCGGCGACCCGGCCCTGGCCGGCGAACCCTGCGGGCAGTGCGGCAGCTGCCAGAAGATCTGGAGCGGCTCGGCCTCGCTCGACGTGGTGGAAATCGACGCCGCCTCCAACCGCGGCGTGGACGACGCCCGCGATCTGCGCGAGCGCGCCATGTACGCGCCCTCCGGTGAGGACCGCTACAAGGTCTATATCGTGGACGAGGCGCACATGCTCACGCGTGAGGCCTGGAACGCGCTGCTCAAGGTGCTTGAGGAGCCGCCGCCACGCGTGGTGTTCGTGTTTGCCACCACCGAGCCGCAGAAAATCGCGCAAGCCGCCGCACCGGTGCTTTCGCGTCTGCAGCGCTTTGACCTCAAGCGCATCGGGCCGTCGGAAATCCGCGAGCGCCTCGCGGCCGTGCTCAGCGAAGAAGAGGTCAGGTTCGAACCGGAAGCGCTGGGCATGATCGCCCGCGCCGCCGACGGCGGATTGCGTGACGCGCTCTCGCTCACCGACCAGGTGCTGTCCATTGGCGCGAGCGCCGAGGTGACGGCTGAGCGCGTGCGCGAAGCGCTGGGCCTCGTGCCCGACGAGGAGTTTCTCGCGCTGCTGGACCTGGTGGCCGAGCGACGTGCGGCCGACGTGTTTCCGGCCGTGCAGCGCCTGGCCGACAACGGTGTGGACTTCGTGCTGGTGCTGGCGGGCCTGGGCGATTTGTTGCGCGCACAGCTCGCGCTGGCGCTGGGTGGTGAACTACCCGACTTGTCGGAGCGTCTTCGCGCGGCGCTGAGTGAACGCAAGGGCCGCGTGGCGGGCGGCGACCTGCTGCGCATGTTGCATGCCCTGCTCGAACTCGAGCCCATGTATCGCCGCAGCGGACAGCCGCAGCTCTTGCTGGAGACGCTGCTGGTGCGCTTCGCGCTCATGGATCGCACCGTCGAGCTCGAAGAAGTGCTCAAGGGCTTTGGCGGGGGCGGGCACGATGATCCGCCGCCGCGCCGCGTAGCGCATGAGCCGCGCGTGGCCTCGGCGCACGCACTGCCGCCCTCGCCGCCGCCGGCGGTGGCCGCCGCGTCGTCCGCGCATGCGATTCCCGCGCCGCCCATGCCGCAGGTGGCAATTCCGCAGGTGGCCATTCCGCGCACGGCCACGCAGCAGGTGGCCGAGGCGGCAGCCGCGGCACAGCTGGCCCCGCCACGCTCGGCGCCGGCTGAAGCACCGGGCGCCCCCCCGTCGGTGGAGCAGGTGCAGAAGCGCTGGAACCGTGTGGTGGAAGCCATTCAGTCACGTGGCCGCGGCATGCTGGCGCAGGCGGTGCAGCGCATGCAGCCCCTGTCAGTGGACGGGAACGGTGTGCTGACGGTGGCGTATGAGGTCACGGACGACACGTTTGCGCAGGCCGTGGACGGCGCGCGGCACGATGTCGTGCAGGCCATGCAGGAAGTGCTGCGTGGCGTGACCGGTCTGCGTGTGCAGGCCGCGGGCGCTGCAGCCTCGGCGCAAGGCGCCGCAGGCACGAGCGCGCGCCCCACCAAGCGCCTCACCGCGCACGATGTGCAGAAGCAGCGCACGTCGCACCTGGCGGCCAAGGATCCGTTGCTCGAAGCCGCCGTGCAGGCGCTCGACCTGGAACTGATGGACTAAGCGCCTTTCACACTCTACTACACACCCGATGGATTTGTTCAAGATGCTCGGCCAGTTCAAGGACATGCAGTCCCGCATGCAGGCCATGCAGGAAGAGATGTCGCAGCGCACGTTCAGCGCGCTGGCTGGCGGTGGGATGGTGTCCGCCGATGTCGATGGCAAGATGCAACTCAAGCGCATCCAGATCGATCCGTCCATCATGAACGACAAGGAGATGGTGGAAGATCTCATTGTCGTGGCGGTGGCCGAAGCGCAGAAGAAGGCGGCCGATGCCATGCAGATGGAGTTGCAGAAGGTCACGGGCGGCATCGACTTGCCGTTCAAGCTGCCGTTCTGACCTTCGCGCGGTTCTGAGGCGACGTGTCGGTCATCGACGAACTCACGAGCGAACTGGCGCGTCTGCCCGGCATCGGGCGCAAGACGGCGCAGCGGCTCACGTATCACCTGCTGCGACAGCCTCCGGCGCAGAGCCGCAAGCTGGCGGAGGCGCTGGTGGCCCTCACGGAGCGCGTGCGCCCCTGTGAGCGCTGCCACAACCTCACGGAGATGCCGCTCTGCGCGCTGTGCAGCGATCCGCGCCGCGACGCGTCCACGCTCTGTGTGGTGGAGGAGGCCAGCGACATCGCGTCCATCGAGCGCGCCGGCGAGTTTCGCGGGCTCTATCACGTTCTGGGCGGGCGGCTCTCCCCATTGGACGGGGTGGGGCCTGACGACCTGACGGTGGGCTCGCTGCTGGCCCGTCTCGAGCCCGAGGGCGTGCGGGAGGTCATCCTGGCCACCAATCCGTCGCTCGAGGGCGAGGCGACGGCGCTGTACATCCAAAAACAACTGGCGCCGCACCAGGTGCGCATCACGCGGATTGCCCGCGGGCTGCCGGTGGGCGGTGACCTTGAATACGCCGACGGCGTGACAATCGCGCAGGCCCTGACCGCGCGGCGGGAGATGACATGAGCAAGTCCAAGACGGCCGGCTGGGTGGCGGCCGGTGTGCTGGTGGGGATGGCGGTGGGGTTGCTGGGGTGGAGTGCCACCCAGCGCCGTCACCGTCTTGCCCTGTTTCATCCCGACAAGGTGAAGCGACTCGCCGCACTCGGTTACCTTCGGGCCCATCCGAGCGTTGATAGTGCGCGGCTCCTTCGTGACTACCTGGAGTGGGAGCCGAGCCCGCTGTTGCGGCGCCGGGCCCGCGGGGTCCTCCGGCGCACGGAACGGCTGTTACGTTCCTAGAATTGCGGTGCCGGGTTGCCAGTCCCGAGTGACGGGTTAACGTCACAGGGTCGGCACCCGGGCCGACGTCACCGGTACCCCCGTCATCATGCCCATCGGCGCTGCCACCTGGTCGTTCACCGAGGACGACTTCGGGGCCATCACGATTACGCTCCAGCGGTTTCTCTACGACGCCAAGGCGCGCTGTGCGCTGCTCGTGGATCGCAGTGGCCAACTTGTTGCCACGGTGGGCGAGCCGCCCAACTTCGACGCGACGGCCTTCGCCACGCTCACGGCGGCGGACTTCAGCGCCAACGATCAGCTGGCGCGGCTCATCGGCGAGAGCGACTTCAACGTGCTCTTCCACCAGGGCGAGCGCGAGTCGATGTATCTGGCCGACATCGCGCGGCGGGTGATTCTCGTGGTGCTCTTCGACAACCGCACCACGCTGGGTCTCGTGCGGCTGCGCATGAAGGCCGCGGTGGACGAACTGACGAAGATTTTCGAGGGAGTGTTTGCGCGAGGCGGCGCGGCTCAGTCGGCGCCACCGGGATTCCTCGCCGGCGCCGAAGACGAGATCGACCGCCTCTTCCAGTAGAGGGCCGCGTCGATGTCGATGATCAACTACGCGTCGCGCGAGATCAACTGCAAGATCGTCTTCTACGGTCCCGGACTCGGCGGCAAGACCACCAATCTCGAATACGTGTACGGCAAGGTGTCGCCGAACACGCGCGGCAAGCTGATTTCGCTGGCCACGGAAACGGAACGCACGCTGTTCTTCGATTTCCTGCCGGTGGACTTGGGCACGATCCGCGGCTTCAAGACACGCTTCCACCTGTATACGGTGCCGGGGCAGGTGTACTACAACGCCAGCCGCAAGCTCATTCTCAAGGGCGTGGACGGGGTGGTGTTCGTGGCCGACTCGCAGGCCGAGCGCGCCGAGGCCAATCTCGAGTCCATGCAGAACCTGTATGACAACATGGCGGCGTATGGCTACGACCTGACGCGCATGCCCTTTGTCATCCAGTACAACAAGCGGGACCTGCCCAATGCGGCCCCGCTGGCCGAGCTGCAGGAGATGCTGAACCCCGGGTGGGAGGTCACGGACCCGACCCGGATGCGTCCAGCCCCTGATCCCTTCCGCCCGGGTGACTATCTTGTACACCAGCTGCCCACCGGCGAGTGGGTGGAGCGGGTTCCCCACTTCGAAGCCGTGGCCGTCACAGGCGACGGGGTCTTCGATACGCTCAAGGCCGTTTCCAAGCTGGTGCTGAAGACACTGGCGTAGCCCCCCTGCCGTGAATCTTCCGAACGCAATCACCGTGGGCCGCATCGCTCTCACCCCACTGATTGCGTGGCTGCCATTCGCCACGTCGTGGAGCGCGCGTCTGGCGGCGTTCGTGCTCTTCTTGATTGCGGCCATCACGGACTATTGGGACGGGCACCTGGCGCGCACGCGCAATCTGGTGACCGATCTGGGCCGGCTGCTGGACCCGCTGGCGGACAAGGCGCTGCTGGTGGCGACGCTGGTGCCGATGTACTTCCTGCAGCGGCATGAGGCGTTTGTGGTGCCGGTGGACAGCCCCGACGCGCCGCCCTTCCTGTTCCTCACGCCGATCGGTGAAGTGGCGCTGCCGCTGTGGATCGTGGTGGTGGTGCTGGGGCGCGAGCTGTTCATGACGGTGTTCCGCCAGATCGCGGCGCGGCGTGGTCTCGTGATCGCGGCGATTGGGCCGGCCAAGTGGAAGACGACGTTTCAGAGCATCTGGTTGGGAGCGGCGTACTTCTGGTTTTTTGCGCACACGCTGGCGGAACAGCAGTCGTGGCTCGGGGAGTCGGGGTTCCGGTTTTTTGCGTGGTTCAATGGGGGGGTCGGCGTGGTGAGTATGGTGGGGGCGGTCGCGCTGACGGTGTGGAGTCTGGTGTTGTATCTGCGGAGATACGGCTTTGTGGTCTTCGGGGGGAACCGCGGTCTGGGCTGAACAGCCACTGCGGTCGACTTGCCACTGCGGTCGGGGGGCTGCTACCGCAGTCGGAACCGCACCCGCGGTCTGGGCTACCGAAACGGCGGTTGTGGACAGCTACCGCGGTTTGGGACTGCTACCGCGGTTGGGGTCACACCGCAGTCGGGGTCGTCCGCCTGAGCTGTGGGTCGGGGTCGGGGTCCGGGTCGGGGTTGGGGTCGAGGTCCGGGTCGAGGTTTGGGTCGAGGCTGGGGCGAGCTCAACAATAGGTCCGAGGGATGAATGCCGCATCATGTGGCGGGAGCACCACACAAAGTTGCTCCCGAATGGTGTCAGGCGATGGGTGTTGCGAGCGAAGCAAAGTGCAGCGCGAGAATTGCACCGTCGGAATGGGAATTGCAGGTAGCGGAATACGGAAGCCGTCGGCCTGGCCCGTCTGCATGGCGACCAGCTTCCCCCTCCCTCCTCCCAGCCCCACACATGCGACGCATTCTCTCCCTCGCCGCACTCACACTGGCTTCGGCCGGTGCTGCCCACGCCCAGACGGTCACCATCAGCGGTGGCATTACGGGCAACCCCACGTCGGTCAGCTATGACCTTGGTTTGCAGCCAAGCAGCATCACGCGGTCTGGGGCCACGAATCGGGTCCTGGTGAGTGGCTCGACGGACTTCCACAGCGTGCACGTGACGGGCGGGAACCTGCGTCCCACGGCGATGGCCTGTGCCACCGGGTTCGACTGCCAGAACGGGTGGGGCAGTGTCATCCTCACGAACGGTGGCGCACGTGGCGCGCTCGAGCTGACCTACAGCGGCGGCCTCGCGAATGCGACGGGCTTCGACCTCTTCGTCTTCGAGAACGGCGACGCGAAAAATGGCTCCGAGCTGTTCTACACAAGCGTGTACAGCGGCGGCGCGTGGTCGGACATGCGGTACATTGCCGCGCAGTCGTACAAGGCGGGCTCGGGCTCGACGGGCTTCTTCAGCTTCATCGACTTCAGCCTCTTTGGCCTGGGCAGTGATGCGAGCATCGACGCGGTGCGCTTCACCGGTGGCCTGGCCGGCGACATGGGGACCTACGATGCCGCGACCAACTCGTGGATTGTAAACAGCAACTTCACGGGCAACGATGCCTTCACGGACTACGCAGGCAATGCGTTCGCGGCCGGCGACTATGACGCCGACATGCTGCTGGTTGGCGTGCTCTCGGGCCGCCACACGGCCGTGCCGGAGCCGGCATCGGCCGTGCTCGTGCTTGCCGGCCTCGCGGGCCTGGCCGCAGCGCGCCGTCGCCGGACGGCCTGAGCGGGCAGGGCACCACCTGGGATGACGCCGCAGCCGAAAGGCTGCGGCGTTTTCTGTTGCCCGATCGGGGCGTGCTGACCCGTGGCCACGCGGGACGTCGGGAGCCGTTTTCCCCATGCCGGCCTGAGCCGTTGGTCCGATGGATGAATCCCGCATCATTGTTCGGTGGACGCCACACGAAGTTGCTCTCGAGAGGCAGTTTTGTGATGCGCGCCACTGGAATTCCCCGCTGAGTATGACGTTCAGATTCCGGAACGATAATTGCGGCTTCATGAGGAGTTGCGCACGTCATGCAGGCCGTGTTCGGCTGGTACGTGACGCGACGATGCACTCCTCCTCCCTCCTCCTCCTCCTCCGCAGGTGTCATGAAGAAGACCCTCTCACTATTCGCAGGGCTCGCAATTGCGGCGAGCAGCGCGGCTGCGCAGACTAGCGTGACCGCAATCGACGGCACGCAAGGCTGGGCCCCGCTCAATCGTTTTGGTGGAGCAGAAGCGATCCGCGGCACGCAGGAGCTTTTCTATGCTCCGGGTGACTACGACCGTGGCACGGTTGATGGCGTTCTCCGCTTTTCCGGCGACCCCAACACCCCAAGTGGTCTGCGCCATCGGGTCGCGTTGCTCTCTAGCTCTGGTGGTTTCGGCCTGTTGTCCAACCTGTCGACGGTTGGCTTTGATTGGTATCGAGGAGTTTCGTCGACGACCGGAGCCGTTCAGTCGCCAGCACTCCGCCTATTTGTCGCGTCGTCAAACAGTACGGTCCTGAGTGAGTTGATCTGGGAGTATGCCTACAACGATCCTTCGGGCACGCAGACGGCGCCAGAAGGCGTATGGCAGACGCTTACCAACGACCTGAACACCGGCAAATGGTGGCGCTTCTCGGGTGGGCAGCAAGCGTGCAATAGCAGCCTGTATGTAACGCTCTCTTCGTGGAACTCATGCCTCGGGTCCGACGCGGTCGTTTATGGCATCAGTGTTGGCCTCGGGGGACTGCCCGACGCTGGAAGCTTTGACGGCGCGGTGGATCTTGTACGCCTGGGCTTCGCCGGTCAGGATGTACAGACCTGGGACTTTGGCCCGACGAGCACCGTCCCCGAGCCCGCCTCGGCTGCGCTGCTCCTGACCGGCCTCGCCGGTTTGGTTGCTGTTCGTCGTCGCCGCTCGGCCTGAGTTCAATTCGCCGTTTGTTTTCGGAATCCGCCGCAGCCACCGAGGCTGCGGCGGATTTTTCTTTCGACCCCGACCCCGACCCCGACCCCGACCCCGACCCCAACCCCGACCCCAACCCCGACCCACAGCCTGGGCGGACGACCCCGACTGCAGTGTGACCCCAACCGCGGTAGCTGTCCACAACTGCGGTAGCAGTCCACGACCGCCGTTTCGGTAGCCCAGACCGCGGGTGCGGTTCCGACTGCGGTAGCAGCGCCCCGACCGCAGTTGCAAGTCGACTGCAGTGGCCGTTCAACCCAGACTGCCTTCGACAAACGACTGCGGTACCTTTCCCCAATGAATCTCGAAATCGTCACCATCGGCGACGAGCTCCTGCTCGGCTTCACCATCGACACCAACGCCGCTCATCTCGCCCGCGAATTCGCCGCCCTCGGTGTGCGCATCGTGCGGCGCACCACCTGCGGCGACGACGCCGACGCCATCCGCGACGCCGTCCAGCAGGCCCTCGATCGCACCGGCGCCGTCATCACCACCGGCGGCCTGGGCCCCACGGCCGACGACCAGACCAAGCCCGCCATTGCGTCCATCTTTGGGCGCGGCATGGTCATGGACGAGACCATCCTCGCCAATCTCGAGGCCCGGTGGCTCAAGCGCTTCGGTCACGCGCTGCCCGACAGCAATCGGCAGCAGGCCCTCGTCCCCGAAGGCTGCACCATCCTCGAAAACCGCCACGGCTCGGCGCCCGGCATCTGGCTCGAGGACGCGCGCGGACGCTGGGTGGCCATGCTGCCCGGAGTTCCACGTGAAATGCGTGGCATGGTGGCCGACACCATGCTGCCGCGGCTGCGTGACCGTTTGCCGCAGCACGGCCCCGTGGTGCGCGCGCGCACCCTGCGCACGGCCAACATCGCGGAGTCGGCGCTGGCCGACCGCCTGGGCGAGCTCGCCCGCGGCGTGGATGGGCTGTCGCTGGCCTATCTGCCGGGCAACGACGGTGTCGACCTGCGTCTCACTTCGTACAACAAGCCCGCGATGGACACCGAGCGTGCGCTGCGCGCGGCGGCCGACAAGGTCCGCGAGAAAGTGGGCCGGTTTGTGTATGGCGAAGGCGACGACGATCTCGCAGCCCTCATGCTCGCCGATGCGGGCGCACGCGGCGATACGATGGCCGTGGCCGAGAGCTGCACCGGAGGCCTGTTGGGCATGCGTCTCACGGCCGTGCCGGGCTCGAGCCGCGTGTTTCTTGGCGGCACGATTGCCTACGCCAACGAGGTCAAGACGCGTGAGCTGGGCGTGGACGCCGCCGTCATCGAATCGCAGGGCGCGGTGAGCGAAGCCGTGGCCCGTGCCATGGCCACCGGCGCGCGGCTTCGCTTCGGCAGCACGATTGGCATGGGCATTACCGGCATCGCGGGCCCCGATGGCGGATCGGCCGAGAAGCCGGTGGGCACCGTGTGGGTGGCCGTCGATCTGCGCGGCGAGGTGCGCGCGGTGCGCGCCATCCTGCCGGGCGACCGCAGCGAAATTCGCTGGCGTGCCAGTCAGTTGGCCCTCGACCGGCTGCGCAAGCTGTATGCGCGTGATGAGGACGCCACCGGCTGGACCGCCCGCGGCAACTGAATCAGTCGAGACTCGCGATCACCGTCGGTTGCCGCCGGCCCCCCACCCGCCGAACTTTAGGGTATTCGTTTCCGGTAACCTTTGTCCCCGGCTTCGCGTACGGGGACCTGTCACTGTGGGACCAACAGCCCGAGTCTCGCGCCAGTCCGGCGCCATGCGGCCCGCGGTCCCGTCCGATTTTCAGCCCAGACCGACCCGATGACTGATTCCGCCACGGATCCGATCGACCCCACCGTGACCGCTGACGCGCAGAGCACCGACGCGCAGACTACCGAGGCCACGGTCGACGCCATGTCGACCGGTGCCGAACAGGGTGAGGCCACGCCGATCGAAGCTGCGCAGCGCGAGATTGCTGACCTCAAGGACAAGCATCTGCGCCTGGCCGCCGAGTTCGACAACTTCCGTCGCCGCGCCGCAAAGGAGCGGCAGGAAGCCGGCTGGCGCGCACAGGGTGAACTCGTGCGCGGTCTGCTTGACGTGCTGGACGACATCACGCGCTTTGCCACCGTCGATCCGTCCACGCTCGACAGCAAGACCGTCGTGGACGGTATTCAGCTCGTCGAGAAGAAGCTGCACAAGTCGCTGGCTGGTCACGGCTTCGAAGTCATCGACGCCACCGGCAAGGCGTTTGACCCCGCGCTGCACGAAGCGGTGAGCACGGCACCCGCCGCGTCGGCCGAGGAAGACGGCGTGGTCGCGGTGTGCTTCCAGTCTGGTTACGTGATCAACGGCCACGTGCTGCGTCCCGCGCGCGTCGTCGTGAAGCAGTGGAACGGGAACTGACCCGCACAGCCATCCATGGCGAATAGCCCCGACTACTACGCGATTCTCGGTGTGTCGTCGTCAGCCACGGCTGACGAGATCAAGAAGCAGTATCGCCGTCTGGCCAAGCAGTACCATCCGGACGCGAATCAGAACGACCCCAAGGCATCGGAGCGCTTCAAGGAAATCTCCGAGGCCTACAACGTGCTGGGCGACGCCGACAAGCGAAAACAGTACGACGACATGCGGCGGCTCGGTGCCTTTGGTGGCATGAGCGGCTTCGGTGGCGCGCGCCCGTCGTCGCGGCCGGGTGGCTTTGGCAGTACCGGTCCCGGGCAGTCGGGTGCGGGCACGTTCACCGATTTCGACGTGGGTGGGCTCGGTGGACTTGGCGATCTGTTTTCGTCGATGTTTGGCGGCGCGGCTGGTGCGGCGCGTGCGCGCGGCAAGGGCCCTGAACGTGGGCAGAGCATCGAGCAGACCGTGCAGGTGCCGTTCCGCACGGCCGCGGCCGGTGGCAAGGTCCCGGTGGAGCTCGAGGTCAACGAGGAGTGCGCGGTGTGCCGTGGCAACGGCGCCGCGCCCGGCGCGCAGATCAAGCCCTGCAACGAGTGCAACGGCCGCGGCGTGATCTCATTTGGTCAGGGCAGCTTTGCGGTGAACCGGCCCTGCCCGGTGTGTGTGGGTCGCGGCAGCGTGCCGTCGGAACGTTGTCCCACCTGCCGTGGTACGGGAGAGGCACGGGTGCGTCGCACGGTGCTCATCTCGGTGCCGCCGGGTGCGGAAACGGGGCACAAGGTGCGACTGCGCGGTCAGGGGGGCAAGGGCGCGTCGGGCGGGCAGGCCGGCGATCTTGTCATCACCTTCGACGTGCAACCCGATCGGTTCTACAAGCGGGACGGTCTCGATCTGATTGCCACGGTGCCCATCAACATCGCGCAGGCCACCTTGGGTTCGCGCATCAGCGTGAAGACACTCGACGGCAAGAAGGTGGCGCTGCGCATTCCGGCCGGGACGTCGGCCGGTCGTCGCTTCAAGGTGGCGGGACAGGGCATCGAGAAGGATGGCAAGCGTGGGGACCTGCTGGTGGAGATCACGATCACCGTACCGGAATCGCTCACCGAAGCGCAGGAGAAGGCCATGCGGGAGTTTGCGGAAGCCAGTGGGCTCAAGTTCTGATGCATGCCGCGCGGAGGTCGCTGACCACGTACGCGGCGTTGCTGACCACGGCCTGTGTGGCGCAGGTCGGCAGCGCGAGCGCGAGCGCGCTGCGTGCGCAGGCGGCACCGGAGCCGGTGGCGATGCAGGCGGGAAGCGCACGCGCGGTCGCGGTCGCGGCCGCGTCTGCGGCCCAGGACACGGTCACGCATTCAGCGCCGCGCTGGCATTTTGATCAGTGCATGGGCGGCCTGACATACGGCGCGCCCTTCAAGTTTGCCCTCGCGTATGGCATGGGCTATGTGCGCGAGAGCGAAACCACCGACTGGTGTTTCCTCGGCGCGGCCAAGGTGGGACTGGGCGGCGCGAGCTTCAACGTGGGTCTTGCCAACTCGCTTGGACACTGGGGCAGTGGCACGGCGGTGACGGCGGGCATTCTGCGCACGTTTGACAATCCGCTCGGCGCGTTGGCCAAGCGGACGTATGTGGGCGGCAGTGTGCATCTCTGGCCGCTGCTCGCGCTGGGTGGTGAGGTGGGCTACTACGTGCCGCTGGGCCGCGATGCACAGGGTGAACGTGGCAAGGGCATGGTGACCTGGTCGGCGGGTTTCGGGTTCTAAGCACGTAGTCCGCAGGTAGTGCGCACATCGATCCGACTCGCGGAGTCGCGGTCGTGCCGGGTTCCCACTGTCATCACAGATGCCTTCCTGTTCCATCGTTTCCTCGGCACCGTCTCCCTGTCTGCGCGACGCCATCATCGGCGACTACGTCGCGTGGGTCGAGCGATTCGATGAGTCCATCGTACGCCGCGAGACACCGTCGCTGCTGGTGCCCTGCGTCATTCCGTTCGGCGCGGTCTACTCGCTGCGGGATGCGCTCGAGCGCACGGCAGAAATCCGCGGCAGCCTCATTGCGGGACCGTACGATTGCTGGGTCGACGTGCGCATGTCGACCGTCAGCGTGGCACTGCAGGTCAATTTCTCGCTGCTGGGGGCGCGTCGTCTGTTGGGCTGTCCCATGCACGAGATCACCAATGCCATCATCGATCTGCCGGCGGTGATGGGGGCCGAGGGTCGTCAACTGGTTGAGGACCTCACGTCGGCGCCGGATTGGCCCACGCGTTTCGCGTTGCTGGATGCGGCCCTCGTGCGCCGCTGGATGAGCAGCCCGCGCATTCCGGCTGCCATGCGCTGGGCGTGGACGGAGCTCGGTCTGCCGGCGGGCTGTGCGAGCACCGGTACGGTGGATGTGTTGGCGGGCGAGGCCTTTCGCGTGCGACCGGTGCAGGAAGTGGCGCAGTCACTGGGCTGGAGCAACAAGAAGTTTTCAGCGCTTGTGCAGGACGCCACCGGCTTCACGCCGCGTCGTCTGCTGTCGGTGCATCGTGTGGAGTGCGCCACGCATGTGCTGCGCACCCGGCCCCAGACATCGCTGAGCACTGTTGCGGCGGCGGTCGGCTACGCCGATCATGCGCATCTGACCCGTGATGTGGTGGCGTTTACCGGGATGACACCGTCGCGTTACAAAGCGCTGGCGGGAACGGAGCTCATGGGTTTGCCGCTGCCGGGCGAGTAGAGCCGACGAATTGTTGCGGTCGGTTGCGCGTCACGATGCCACGCTCGTGCCTGCTGACAGCCGAAACATTCAAGCCTTGACGCTGGACGCCCCCCAGATTCAACGGACGCACTTCACCGTCTCCTCTGACCTGCGTCCCGTCATGCGTCCCTTCATGCTGCACTGCTATCCCTGTCTCACCTATGCCGATCCCGACGCCGCGCTGGTGTTTCTGCGGGAGGCCTTTGATTTCGTTCCCATGGTCGTGCATCGAAACGCCGACGGCCGCATTGCGCACGCAGAGGTTGTGCGTGGGTCGGTGGCGCTCATGATTGGTCCGCCGCGCGACGAGCGCGGATGGGCGGCGGCGAGCAGTTTGCCGCAGCGTCATGCGTCGCTGTATGTGGCCATGGTGGCCGCGTCGGCGCACGAAGTGGACGCGCTGTGTGCGCGCGCCTGGGAGGCAGGGGCGGTCGTGACCCGTCCTCCTGAGGACACGCCCTATGGCACGCGTGAGTTCACGGTGCGTGATCCGGAGGGCCAGGAGTGGCATGTCGGCAATTACCATCCGCTGGGTGATGCCAGCTCCGAGGTGTTGGCCGATTCGGGTGGCGATGAGCCAAGCGCGTCGACGATGGAGCACGCGTCGTCATGAGCGCGGCGGCGACATTGGACGCACTGGACCGTGTGCGCGCGCTCTGTCTGGCCCTGCCCGATGCGCACGAAGTGGAGGCCTGGGGCGAGCCCACGTTTCGTGTGCGCAACAAGCTGTTTGCCATGTATGCAAGTCCGGGCAATCATCACGGGCGCGGGCGTCCGGCGGTGTGGATCAAGGCCAGGGCGGAGAATCAGCGTCTGCTGATGGAGCTGGATCCTGCGCGCTATTTCTCGCCGCCCTATGTGGGGCCGTCGGGGTGGGTGGGCATGTGGCTGGACAAGCGACCGCGTTGGCGCGAGGTGGAGGAACTGCTGCGGGACGGATATCGGCAGGTGGCGCCCAAGCGATTGCTGCAGGCGCACGGGGGCTGAGCTGCGCTGAGTTGATCGGCGCGTGCCCCAAAGAGGCAGGCGAGGGGCACGCAAGGGTCGCGCAATGGCGGTGCAGGGCATAGGTTCGCGCGCATGACGGAATCGGCTCCACAGACCCCGCCTCCTCCCGCCCCGCGTTCTTCGCCCCTGCGTTCGTCAGCCCTGCGCTCGGTGGGGGTGCAGGTCACGCTTGGCCTCGTGCTGGGTCTGGCTCTTGGCATGCTGCTCGGGCGCGAGAGCGCGCCCTCGGCATTCACCACGTCGCTGTTGGCTGTTCTTGATGTAATTGGCACGGCGTGGATCAATGCCGTGCGCATGACGGTGATTCCGCTGGTGGTGCCGCTGCTCATTGTGGGTGTGGCGGGCGGCGGTGATCTGCAGATGACGGGCCGCGTCGGGGCGCGGGCGTTTGGCTGGATGCTGGCCATGCTGGTGGCCTGCGCGGTCATGTCGTTGCTGGTGGCACCGGTGTGGTTCGAGTCCCTCGCCCTCGACCCTGCAGCCACGGCGCGTCTGCGGGAAACGGCGCGCATTGAGGTGCCGCCGGCCGATGCGCTGTCGCTGCGCACCTGGGTGCTGTCGCTCATTCCCACCAATCCCATCAAGGCGGCGGCCGACGGTACGCTGCTGCCGGTGGTGCTGTTCACACTGCTGTACGCGTTTGCGCTGGGCCGCGTGAACGAGGGGCCGCGCACGGCACAGCTGGCGTTCTTTCGCGGCATGGCCGACACCATGCTGGTGGTGGTGCGCTGGATGCTGGCGCTTGGTGGCATCGGCATCTTTGCGCTGGCCACGGTGCTGGGCCACAAGCTGGGCGCGAGTGTGCTGGGTGCGATTGCGTTCTACGTGATGGTGCTGGTGGTACTGCATCTGGTGGCCACGGTGGCGTGTTACGTGCTTGTTGCGCTCTCGCGTCGGGTCCCGCTGCGCGACTTTGCGCGCGCGCTATTGCCCTCGCAGGCGGTGGGCATGGGTACACGCAGTTCACTGGCGGCGCTGCCGGCCATGGTGAAGGGCGCCACCGATGTGCTGCGCCTGCCGGGCACGGCCACGGGCTTCGTGCTGCCGCTTACGGCGTCGGTGTTCAAGCTCACGAGTGCCGTGTACTGGGTGGTGGGTGCGCTGTTCGTGGGCGCGCTGTACGGCATTGAACTCAGCACCGGCAATCTGGCGTTGGTGGCGGCATCGAGTGTGGTGCTGAGTTTCAGCACGCCAGGCATCCCGAGCGGCGGCATGCTGCTGCAGGTGCCGCTCTACACGAGCATCGGACTGCCCATCGAGGGCATTGGCATGCTCATCGCGCTCGACACGCTGCCGGACATGTTCAAGACGCTGCTCAACGTGACGGCGGATATGGCAGTGGCCGTGCTTACAGCGGAAAAGCAGTAACTGCCACTGCAGTCGCGGGGAAACTGCCACTTCGGTCATGGATGGCCACTGCAGTCTGCACGACCGCTTTGGCGGCGCCAAAACCGCGGTGGCTGTCCACGACTGCGTTTTCAGTTCCCGCAACTGCAGTGGCAGTCCACGACCGCACCAGCGGTCACGAAAACTGCGGGAGCATCCGCCGCCCCTTCTCGATGACGCCGCCGCCCAGGACCACCTCGCCGTCGTACAGCACCACCGACTGTCCCGGCGAAATGGCCTGGATGGGCTCATCAAGGGCCAGCTCAATGTCGCGGTCATCAATGCGCAGCACCGTGGCCGGCGAGGGCTTGGCGCGATTGCGCACCTGCACCTGCACCGCGTCGCCAACCTGCGGCGCATCGGCCATCCAGTTGAGTTCGCGCGCCTCGAGGCCGCGGCCCAGCAGCGCCTCGCGCGGACCTATCACCACGGCGCGCTCGTCAGGCACGATATCCACCACGAACATCGGCGCGGCAAAGCCGCCCGGCAGGCCGCGGCGCTGCCCAATGGTGTAGCGCGCAAAGCCCTCGTGCTCACCAACGACCTCGCCGCTCACCAGGCGCAGTGGCCCTCGCTGCAGCGCCGGCGCGTCGGCGCCCAAGTGCTCGCGAATGACACGCACGTGATCGCCGTCAGGCACGAAGCAGATGTCCTGGCTCTCGATCTTTTCGGCGGTGCGCAATCCAAAGCGCCGCGCAATCTCGCGCGTCTCCGCCTTGGTTTGCGTGCCAATGGGCAGCACGAGACGATCGAGCACCGCGCGCTCGATGCCCCAGAGGAAGTAGCTCTGATCCTTGCCCGCGTCGCGACCGCGCAGCATGACCGCCTGACCATCGCGGCGACCGATGCGCGCATAGTGTCCCGTGGCGAGCCAGCGCGCGTCGATGGCGTCGGCCTTGGCCAGCAGATCGCGGAACTTGGTGAAGGTGTTGCAGCGCACGCAGGGAATGGGCGTGCGGCCGCGCGCGTACTCCTGCACGAAGTTGTTCAGCACATCCTGACCGAATCGATCGACCAGGTTGGTGACGTAGTGCGGTATGCCCAGCGTTTCGCACACGCGCCGCGCGTCGCTGGTGGCATCGAGCGAGCAGCACGGCCGGTCAGGCACGTCCGCGTCGTCACCATGCAGCTTCATGGTCACACCCACGACGTCGCATCCGGCGTCCACCAGCAAGGCCGCCGCCACCGACGAATCCACGCCGCCACTCATGGCCACGAGCACCCGCTCACCCTTGGCGGGCAGCGGCGTGACGAGCGACGGGAACGTGGGCGAATAGATCATGACACGCGATACGGGGAAGAGTACGACAGCATCAGAAGTCCACGACCGCGAACTGCGCCTGTGCGCGCGGTGCGCGGGCCTTGTCCGCCAGCGTGGCCAGCGCGTCCACCGTGCGTGTCACACACTCGGGTGTGGACAGCGCGCCAAACGACAGACGCAGCGCCGCGTTGGCCAGTTCCACGGGCACGCCCATGGCGGTCAGCACGTGTGACGCCGAGACGCTGCCGCTCTGACACGCCGAGCCCGCACTGCAGGCAATGCCGCGCAGATCGAGCGCCATGAGCAGCGACTCGCTGTTGGTACCGGGAATGGACAGGTTCACGATGTGCGGCGCCGTTGGCGCACCCTCAGCGTGTATTACCACGTCCGGCACGCGCGCGCGCAATGCCGTGACAAATTCGCGGCGCAGCGTTTCGAGCCGCGCGTGCTCGGCTTCATGCTCGGCCAGTGTGAGCTCGGCCGCCGTGGCCAGGCCCACCGCAAAGGCCACGTTCTCGGTGCCGGGACGCCGACCACGATCCTGCGAGCCGCCGTGAAACAGCGGCGAGAGTGGCGTGTCGCGTCGAATGTACAGCGCACCGATGCCCTTGGGGGCACCGATCTTGTGACCGGAAATGGTGAGCAGGTCGAATGGCGTCTGGCGCGCGTCAATGGACACCTTGCCAAACGCCTGCACACCGTCGGTGTGAAAAACCGCACCGGCGGCCTTGGCGGCCCGCGCCAACGCCGGCACGTCCTGCACCACGCCCACTTCGTTGTTCACCCACATCACACTGGCCACGGCCACCGTGTCGTCGAGCAGCGAGACAAAGTGTGCGTGGTCCACCACGCCACGATGGTCCACGCGTACGAGACGCTCATCACCACCCTCCTGCGCCACTTGATGTGCCGCGGCCAGCACGGCCTTGTGCTCGATGGGCGTGGTGATGGCCGCGCGTCGACCTTCGCTCCGACGTGTGCGGAACACGCCCAGCACGGCGAGATTGTCGCCTTCGGTGCCGCCGGAGGTGAAGCAGACTTCGTCGCTGTGCGCGCCAAGACAGGCGGCCACACGCTCACGCGCTTCATCCAGGGCGACCCGCGCCTCGCGGCCCCAGCGATGCACGCTGCTGGGATTGCCGAAGCGCGGGCCGAAGAACGGCGCCATGGCAGCCATGACCTCGTCGCGCACCGGGGTCGTGGCGGCGTGGTCGAGATAGATGGGGGTGGTGGACATCCCTGAAATGTAGCTAAGCGGCTACAGCGGTGGAACTTAGGCCGGTGGATTGGCCCCGAGATCCGGGACGGAAGGCGGAACTTCGGCGCGGTTCGTCCCGTAGTGTGAAGGGTCCATCAGCCCCGATCATGTTCACGACCTGCATTCACTGCACCCAGTCTCTCGGCCAGAACGAGGCCTTCGAAGGCTTTCCCGTGGGCTCCCGTCTCGCGTTCGATGCGCGGCGCGGGCGTCTGTGGGTCATCTGTCGCTCCTGCGCGCGTTGGAACCTCTCGCCGCTGGACGAGCGCTGGGAAGCGATTGAGTCCATGGAGCGGCGCTTTCGCGATTCGCGGTTGCGCGTGAGCACGGACAATATCGGCCTCGCGCGGCTGCGTGAGGGCGTGGATCTCATCCGCATTGGTGAGCCGCAGCGCCCCGAGATGGCGGCGTGGCGCTATGGCGATCAGTTCGGCACGCGGCGCAAGCGGCAGATGCTGATCACCGGGGCCGTGGTGGGCAGTGCGGCCGCCGTCGTCGGTGGCGTGATGGCCATCGGTGTCAGCATGGGCGCCTTTTCCGGCCTCTGGGCCAACGGTGCCATCTGGCAGGGGCTCATTCACGGCAACCAGAGCAAGTCCATCGGTCACGTCAAACTGGATGACGGACGGCTCGTGGAATTGCAGCGTCGCCATGCGCGCATGAGTGCCCTGGTTCGCGCCGAAGAGGGTGGCCCGCTGCAACTGCGTCTCGAAGCCAAGACGGGCACCTACCTGCTCACCGGCGAAGCCGCCATGCGGGCTGCGCAGCGCATCATGCCGGCGGTCAATCGCTTTGGCGGCTCGCGCACGCAGGTACAGGATGCCGTGCAGTTCCTGGAGGCGGCGGGTGACCCCATGCGCGTGTGGACCACGGTGCAGAAGAACCATGGCTGGAAACCAGGGGATCGCCGCTGGGGTGGTGACTCGACGGTATGGAAGGGCAACAACAAGCGCGAGACGGTGCAGAAGCTGCCGGGCGCGCTGCACACGCTCGACGTGCGATCGCGTCTCGCGCTTGAGATGGCGCTGCACGAAGAGACCGAGCGTCTCGCCATGGAAGGCGAATTGCTCGCGCTCGAGCGCGCGTGGGAAGAGGCCGAGGAGATTGCGCGCATTGCCGACAACATGTTTACACCCGAGTCGGTGGAACAGCGCCTGCGGGACATGCGGTCCGGCCAGCTGCCGGGCTAACTTCCGCGCATGTACAGCACCTGCATTCACTGCGCCAAACCCCTGGGCACCAACGAAAGCATCGAGGCGCTGCCCATTGGGCGACGCCTCGCGTTCGATGCGGCCAAGGGGCGCTTGTGGGTAGTGTGCCGCGGCTGTGAGCGATGGAACCTCACGCCGTTCGATGCGCGCTGGGAGGCGATCGAGCAGGCGGAGCGGCTCTTTCGTGATACGCGCGTGCGTGTGAGTACCGACAACATCGGGCTCGCGCGCATGCGCGATGGCACGGATCTGGTGCGGATTGGCGCGCCGCAGCGGCCAGAGTTTGCGGCCTGGCGCTACGGCGATCAGTTCGGGCGTCGGCGTCGGCGGGTCATGATGTACTCGGCGGCCGGTGTGGCGGGAATTGGTGCCATCGCGGCGGGTGCCGTGGCCACCGGTGCCGGACTAGCACTCGTGGTTCCCGCGTTTCAGTTGTTCAATGTGGCGACGCTGCTGCGGCACGCACGGCTCAATCCGCGTCGACTACCGCACCCGGAGCTGGGGACCTTTGTGCCGTTCGGCAATCCGCGGCTGGTGCCCAGCGATCGCGGGGAGGGCTGGGCAGTCGAAACCGGTTACAGTCATGCCGGGCCTGATCCCCGTACGCTGCCCATGCGTTCGCCCTTGGATGTCCTGCTTCGCACACCCAAGAATCAGGAAGTCGGCCGCACGGTGCTGCACGGCAGCGACGCCGTTCCCTTTCTGCGCTGGGTCATGCCGCTCATCAACCGTGGGGGCGCCAAGTCCGACACGGTGCAGGATGGCGTGCGTCTCATCGAAGATGCCGGAGGCCCCGAGCAATTCGGTCGCTGGGCCGCCGCGCGCCGCCGCGAGTGGGCCGCCGCCAGCACCTTTGGCGATACCGGCGATCTCAACGCCATTCCGGCACCGGCGCGTCTTGCCTTTGAAATGGCGGTGTACGAAGACGCCGAACGTGCCGCGCTCGAAGGGGAATTGTCGGCGCTTGAGCGCGCGTGGGCCGAGGCCGAGGGCGTGGCGGCCATCGCGGATGACTTGCTGTTGCCGGCGACAGTAAAGGCGAAGCTTGGCGCGCTCAAGGACGAATCGCGCGGCGAGTAGCGTTACGTGGTGTGTCGTGGCAAAGACCACATCACACGTTGGCCGGCTACTTGAGGCGCAGACTCAGGCCAGCCACCATCAGCTCCACGCGATCCACGGCGGCGGCCAGCAGCTGATTGGCGCGTCCCAGCGCATCGCGGTACGCGCGTCCGAGTGGCGTGGGCGGCACGACGCCAAGCCCGACTTCATTGCTCACGAGCACCCAGCGCACGTCGGCTTGTGTCTGCATGAGCTGCACCAGTTCCGCCGCACGCCTCGCGATGTGTTGTTCGGCGTCGTCCATCGTATCGAGCGCAAGCAGCAGATTGCTCACCCACAGCGTGATGCAATCGAGCAGCACCACGGTCGCCTCGTCCGATGCGCGCGGGCGTGCGGACAGTGCCGCCGCGAGCGGTGTGACGATGTCCGCTGATGCCTCGATCGTGTGCCAGCGGGCATCGCGTTCGGCGCGGTGCGCGGCAATACGGCGCGCCATCTCCTCGTCAAAAGCCTGCGCGGTCGCCACGAAAATATGGCAGGCAGCGGGCGCAGATTCGGCCAGTGTCAACGCGCGGGCACTCTTGCCCGCTCGTACGCCGCCAAGCAACAGCACACTGGTCGCAGTGCTCATGCGGTCGCACGCTGCGGCAGGTCGAGCATGGCGCAGACCGCCTCCATGTCGAGGTTGGCGCCAACGACGGTGGCCAGCCTGTCCAACGCGTCGTCGAGTGAAAGGGCGGAGGCCGGCGGTGGCAGCGCAATTCCTGCGCGTTCGGCACTGCGCGTGAGCAGCGCGCGCCGCAGTGCCGTGTGTTCGAGGGCCCCATGCAGATAGGTGCCCACGATCAATCCGTCGGCAGAGCAGCATCCATCCGGCGTCTCGTCGGAACCTGGGGCTTCAGCGCTCACACGAAACGCCGGCCGCAGGTCTACCTGATGGTCGAGTGCGGTGGTGCGCCCCATGTGAATTTCGTAGGCCGGCAACGCGATGGACGGAGCCTGCCAGAGTGATGACGCATTGGTGGCCGTGGCACGGACGCGGCGTGTGACCTTCTCGCGGGCGAATTCGGTGGTCACGGGCAGGAGGCGCAAACCTTCTACCGATCCCTGACCTTCCACGCCGGCCGGATCGTCAATGCGATGCCCGAGCATCTGATATCCACCGCAGATACCGAGCACGGGGCCGCCCGCTGCGGCGTGCCGCTGGATGCGATCGGCAAGACCACGTTCACGCAGCCAGTGCAGGTCGTCCATGGTGGACTTGGTGCCAGGTATGATGACGAGGTCCGGCGTGCCGAACTCCCCGGCGTGGCCCACGAAGCGCACGCGGACGCCGGGTTCGAGCAGCAGTGGCTGGAACTCGTCGAGATTGGCCACGCGCGGGAGTCGAGCAATCACGATATCCAGCGCACGCGGCGTCGCCTCGGCAGCCACCTCACGCGCGTGGTCGGGTTGCGCCCACTCGAGTGCGTCCTCCTGCGGAAGGTCCCGCAGATCGAACCACGGGAGGACGCCGATGGTGGGCACGCCGGTTCGCGCCTCGAGCATGTCGAACCCTGGATCGAGCAGCGTGGGGTCACCGCGAAACTTGTTGATGACGAAGGCCTTGATCAGCCGGCGTTCGTCGTCGCTGAGGAGCGCATGCGTGCCGTACAGCGCAGCGAACACACCACCACGTTCGATATCACCTACCAGCAGCACAGGGGCGTCGGCATGACGCGCCACGCGCATGTTCACGATGTCGTATTGCGCGAGGTTGATTTCCGCCGGACTGCCGGCGCCTTCCACGATCACGAGGTCATGGCTCGCGCGCAGACGGTCGAGCGCCGCCGTCACGATGGGCCAGAGATGATGCTTGCGGGCGTAGTAGTCAGTGGCGTCGGCGGTGAGCCAGGGTTTGCCGAGGACCACGATCTGCGAGGTGCGGTCGCTCTGTGGTTTGAGCAGCACTGGATTCATATCCACCGTGACGTCGACGCGCGCCGCCGCCGCCTGCATGGCCTGTGCGCGACCGACTTCTTCTCCGTGGCGCGTTACCGCGGCGTTGTTGGACATGTTCTGCGCCTTGTATGGCGCCACGCGGTAGCCGGCGTTGGCGAACCAGCGGCAGAGTGCGGCCACCACGGTGGTCTTGCCGGCGTGTGACGACGTGCCCTGAATCATGAGCACGCGCCCGAGCGGCGCTGCATGCGGCGCTGTGTGCGAAGTTGGAGACGAGGTGGCCATGCCCGCAGCATTTCTGTCTGCGCCCCAATTGGCAAGGGCGGGAACTGGTGAGGCACCTTGCGCGTTGCGGCCGCTTGCCGCTAATTCCACAAGACAACTGAAGACACGAACGGGCCATTAGTTGGAAGCCGGTGCGAAGCCGGCGCGGCCCCGCCACTGTATGAGGCGCTTCGTGGTGCAGCAGTATCCACCACGACTCACCGTCGTTCCCAACGCAGTCCCACTGGCCGTTCGCGCCGGGAAGGGAGGGAACGAATGCCTCGAGCCAGGAGACCGGTCCGTTCGCTCCCGCTGTACATCCTCGAGGGAGGATTGCGGGGCTCATCGAACGGACATCACGCACCCCGGTGCGTGATGCTGTGCCCTGCGCCCCCGTCCCCTCTCGGCATCCGAGACTGGACGGGTTTCGTGCTTTCTGGGCTTCGCCGACGTGGTTTCGGCATCTCGCGCATGGTCGCCACGTACGCTGCCGCAGTGTTGGCGGCGTGCGGGACGCGTGGCGACGCCGAGCCCGATCGCCGCGTGTCGGCAGTTGCGGAGTCGGCAATGGCAGAAAGCAAAGGCGATGCGGCCGTTGCCGTCGTCGATGATGCCGGGCGCACGGTGCAGCTGTCGCACCCCGCCCGTCGCGTGGTCAGCCTCATTCCGAGCGCTACCGAAACTCTGCTGGCCATCGGCGCAGGGCCGCTGCTGGTGGGACGCACGCGTTATGACGTGGCACCGGAGGTGCAGCATCTGCCGCTCGTCGGCGGTTCGGTGGACCCGAGCATCGAAGCCATTGCGGCGCTGCGCCCCGATCTGGTGGTGTCGTGGGAGAGCGACAAACGCCAGCAGTTTCGCGAACGGCTCGAGCGACTCGGCGTGCCCATCTTCATGCTGCGCACGCAGGATACCAGCGATGTCTATCGCGGCCTGCACAACCTGGGTGTACTCACCGGGCACAGTCGCGGCGCGGAACTGACGGCCGCGCGTTTGCGAGCGGAGTTGGACAGTGTCCGCATCTCCGTGGCCGCGCTGCCACGTCCGCGCGTCCTGTATGTGGTGTTCAACGACCCGCCAATGACTGTCGGGCCACACACCTTCATCGGGCAGCTCATCGACCTGGCCGGCGGCACGTCGATCTTTGCGGACGCCGCCACCAATTGGCCCAATGTCCCCATGGAAGAGATTGTGCGGCGTAATCCGGACATCGTGATCGTGCCTGTTGGCGAGTTCAAGGGGCAGGCCCTTGGACGCCTGCGCGTCATGCCTGGGTGGCGCACGTTGCCTGCGGTGCGTGAAGGACGCCTCGTGCAGGTGCCGGCCAATCTGCTGAGCCGGCCGAGCCCCAACATCGGCAAGGCGGCCCGGGTCCTGCGCGCGGCCATGTTCCCGGCCTTCGCCACCGCGGTGCATGCCGCCGACACGGACTGGCGGGCTGGGTCCGCCGATGGGCTGGCACCGACCACCGTAGACGGTCGAGCGACACGCCGATGAGTGCCGGCACTTCCTGGGCCGCCGACACGCGAGCCGTGCCCATCGCGCGGTTGCTCGTGTTGTGCGCATTGCTTGGCCTGGCCATGCTCGCGGCCCTGCGTTTTGGTGCGGTGCCGCTCAGCACCATCGATGTGCTCGACGCGCTGCATGGCAGCGGATCGCTGGTGCACCAGAACATTCTGCATGAGTTGCGCCTGCCGCGAGCCGTTCAGGCGTCGCTGGTTGGTGCGGCACTCGCGCTGAGTGGTACCACCTATCAGGCCCTGCTGCGCAATCCTCTGGCCGAGCCCTATGTGCTGGGCGTGTCGAGCGGCGCGGCCTTCGGTGCCGTGGTGAGCGTGGTGAACGGTTGGTCGCAGCGCGAAGTCTGGGCGCTGCCTCTCTGCGCGTTCGCGGGCGCGGTGCTGGCCATGGTGCTGGTGTTTCGCATCGCGTGGTCAGTGGGCCATCGACTTGACGCGCGGGTTCTCCTGCTGTCGGGTGTGGTGGTGAGCGCCTTTCTGGTGGCCTGCATCTGGTTGCTGCTCACCTTTGCCGACGATGAATCGGTGCGCACGGCGGTGTTCTGGATGATGGGAAGCCACTCGGGCGCATCGTGGCGTTCCGTGTCGGTGCTCGCGGTGGTCATGCTGCCTACGGCGGTCGTACTGCTGTGGCAGGCGCGTGCCCTCAACTTGCTGGCCATCGGGGAAATGACCGCCGCGTTCCTCGGGACCAATGTGGAGCGCAGCAAGTGGTGGGCATATGCGGCCGCCACGTTCCTCACCGCCGTCGGCGTGTCGGTGAGTGGATCAATCGGCTTTGTCGGGCTGGTGGTGCCACATGCGCTGCGGCTGCTCTGGGGCGGCGACCATCGCCTGCTCGTCCCCGCGTCGGCACTGGCTGGTGCGGCGTTCATGGTGTCGGCGGACACCGCGGCGCGGACTGTAGCTGGCGCCAACGAATTGCCCATCGGCGTCGTCACCGCATTGGTGGGCGTGCCATGCTTTGTGTGGCTGCTGCGCCGTCCCGTCAACGGAGCCAACGTCTGATGCGAGCGCGGCCAATGGCTCCGGTCATGCCCCGGCACGCGGCGGTCGGCGGTGCCGTCGTGTGGCAGCTCGATGCGGTGGGTTTCCGTCATCCCGGTGCCTCTACCTGCGCGCTGTCCGAGGTATCGCTGGAGATTCCAGCGGGACGCGTCACGGCCATCATCGGTCCCAACGGGGCGGGCAAGAGCACCCTGCTGTATCTTTTGCTCGGCGTGGCGGTACCCAACGCCGGACACGTGACGTTGTTCGGGACGCCGGCGCACAGCTGGCGCCGGGTCGACATGGCGCGCACAGTGGCCGTTGTGCCGCAAGCCGAAGCCGAGCCGCTGTTCACGGTGCGTGACACGGTGGCCATGGGGCGGTATCCGCATCGTGCCGCGTGGCAACGTGAAACGACAGCCGATGCGCAGGCGATTGTCGAGGCCATGACGCAATGCGGCGTGCTGCCCTTTGCCGATCGAGTGGTTGGCTCGTTGTCCGGCGGCGAGCGGCAGCGCGTGCGTCTTGCGCGCGCGCTCGCGCAGCAGACCGACATCGTGGTGCTCGACGAACCCACCAGTGCGCTCGACATCCGCTACGAAATGGCGGTCTTCGAGCAGGTTGCGGCCTTGCGCGCCACGGGCAGGACGGCCGTGCTGGTCACGCATCAACTGAACCTGGCGTCCCGCTATGCCGATCAGCTCGTGCTGCTGCATGCGGGCCGCATCGTCGCGCAGGGGGCGCCTCGCGACGTCCTGCTCGCGCCGCGTGTGGAGTCGGTCTACGAATGGCCCGTCGAGGTAATCGCGCACCGCGAGGGGGCGCCGCAGATCGTGCCCGAGCGGCGCCCGATGCGACAGGAGATCCCATGATAAGTCGCCCATCGGGCACAGTCTCCGCTTTGCTGTGGCGCGTCGCTCAGCGGACGGTGTGTGCGGGTCTCCTGCTTGCCCCGTCGGCCGTTCAGGCGCGTCAGGTCACCGGTGAAGTACGCGGACGGGTCATCGACGCCACCGATCGCGTGCCGGTGGCCGGTGCGCAGGTGGAACTGGAAGGCACCGCCGTGCGACTGCGCACGGCCAGCGATGGCTCGTTCCACGTGCGTAGTCTCGATCCGCGCCTACACCGTGTGCGGGTGCAGGCCCTTGGCTACCGCAGCACCGCCGTAGATGTGCAGGTCGTCAATGCCCGCGTGAGTGAGGTGGAGATCAGCCTCGCACGGGTGGCTGCGACCCTGACCACGCAGCAGGTCCGTGCCACGCAGGACACTGCCGCATTTCACGCACAGATCGTCGACCGCGCCGGCATCGAGCGCTCTGGCGCGCGTGATGTCGCCGATGTGCTGCAGAACCTGCCGGGCGTGGTCGTTACCCGCTCGGGTGGCCCGGGTCAGCCGAGTCGCGTGTCCATTCGCGGCTCATCCGCAAATCAGGTCCTCGTGCTGCTGGACGGTGTGCCTCTCAACTCCGCGTTGTCGGGTGCCGCAGATCTCTCCCTGTTGCCGGTGGAGAACGTGGAGCGCATCACGGTGCTGACCGGCGCGCAGTCGGCACGCTACGGTCCACGCGCCATGGCCGGTGTCATTGAGGTGGTGACGCGCCGTCCGCGCACCGAACAGTCGCTGGTGTTGCGCACAGGGGCATTGGGCGAATGGGGTGCAGCCGCCGCGGTCGCCCATCAGGCTCCCGTGGGTGGACGTCAGGGCTCGTGGTCGCTGGGCGTCGATCATCGGGCCACACGAGGGGACTTTCGTTTTGCACTGCCGGCGGTGCGAGGTGGCGGATGGGCCCGGCGTGAAAACGCCGATGTGGCCAACACGCAGGTGGTGGCGGGCGCATCGCTGGACGGGCGTGCGCAGCAGGTCGTGCTTCGGGCCACCTATGGTCACACGAGGCGCGGCATGGCGGGCTCCATCGTGCAGCCTTCGCTGACGGGGCGTCAGGTGTTCGATCGCGCCAGTGTAGGCGCCACGTCACAGCACACGCTGTCCGACTGGGTGTTCACCCACAGCCTCGATGCGGCGCGCGAGTCCGCCGTGTTCGCCGATGCCACGCCGCCCTTTGGCGCGGCCTTTGACAACAGCACGACGGCCACGACACTCGCCGCCGCGTCCAGTGCCACGCGAGTCTGGCGCGGTGTGACCACGGCGGCCGGTGTCGAATGGCGGCACTTGGGAGTGCGCGCCAATGCGCTCGCTTCGGGCGCTCCCACCGGACAGACGTTGCTGGGCAGCTGGGTGAACGCACGTCGCGAGCAGGCCGTAGGCCGGAGTGCATGGCGATGGACAACGGAAGGCGCGCTGCGTGCCGACCACAGCACGCTGCTGGACGGTGTGGCCTGGTCGCCCCGCGTGGCCACGCAGTTCACGCGCAGCGCCTGGTCCACCGGCACACTGTCGATGGGCGTCAGTTATGGCGCCGGCTTTGCGCCGCCCACGCTGGCCGATCAGTTCTTCCAGGAAGGGGTGCAGGTGCGCGCCAATCCGGCGCTGCGCCCAGAGCGCACGCGGCACGATGTGGAAGTGCGGCTGTCCGCGCGCGAGTTGCCACGCTTCGGAGCGCTATGGCACGCCGAGGCGGCCAGGTACCGGGCCGACGTTGATGGCATGATCCTTTGGCTGCCCGACTTCCGGTTCATCTGGAGTCCAAGCAACTACGATGCCACGCGTCGCGGCTGGGAACTGCGCGGGGGCCTACGCATTCCGCGCTGGCATCTCGATCTGCAAGGTGGCCTCGACGAATCGCGTGTCAGCTATGCTGGCGGCATTCTCAGCGGACAGGTGGCGTATCGTCCGCGTCGCACTGCCAATCTCCAGATCGGTAGCAGTCTCGGTACAACGCGCGCCGAGTTCGTGCTGCGTCACGTGGGTGTGCGCCGCGTAGTGGCCGGTTCGGCGCTCAATGCGCTGCCGGCCTACCGCATGGCGGATGCCCGCCTGTCCACCGAATGGCAGCGTGCCGGTTGGACGCTGCAACCCATGCTCGCGGTGGAGAATCTCCTCTCCACGCAAGCCGCGATGCTGGTGGATTACCCCTTTCCCACTCGCTTGTGGAGCATCGCGCTTCGCCTGCGTCCGCCGTCCGCTTCGGCACTCCCCTGAACCCTGCGTCGCACATGTCACACAATTCACCGTCCGCTCTCCGCACCGTGCTCGCTCGCTGGTCGCGATTGGCCCTGATCACCACCACCATCGGCGTGGCCGCTTGCGGTGATGACACCATCACCGAACCCACACCGGCGCCTGGCTTCTTGGGTGGTGTGGCTGGCAATCGCGAGATCGGCATCGTCGTCAATACCGGGACCAAGTCCCTCACCCTGTTCCAGCTCGGTGCGCCAACGGTCACTCAGCAGATTCCGCTTGGCTCGAGCGCCACAGTCACCCCGGTGGGTTTCTCCCTCCGTGGCCGTCGCGCCGCCGTACCACTCGGCAATGCGGCCAGCGTGGCGCTGGTTGATCTCAGCACATCGAGCGTGAGTCGATTCTTCACTTTCCCGAGTGGCAATGCCACGGGCTCGGTGTGGAGCAACGACACCACGGTGTTTGCCGCCAACACGGCCACCAACCGTGTCGGCCGTTTCTATATCAATCAGACCGGCACGGACATCACCAGTAGTGTGGAGGTGGCGCCGTCGCCCACCGCGATGGCATTTGCCGCGGGTCGTGTGCTGGCCGTGTCGGGCAACCTGGCCAACTTCGTGCCGGTCGGTGAAGGCGTGGTGACCGCCATCAATCCCGTGACGATGGCCGTGATTGCCACGGTGCAGACCGGTGGCACCAATCCCACCGAAGCGGCTGTGGGCCCCGATGGATTGCTGTACGTGGTCAACACCGGCAACTACGTGGCGCCGGCCAGTATGGCCATCATCGATCCGTCGAGCATGCAGCGCGTCGCGCTCATCAGCCCGCTGAGCGTGGGTGCCGGACACATTGCCATCGACGCCGAGGGGCTCGCATACATCTCGAGCTTCTCCGACGCCACCGTGGTCTTCAACACCCGCACCCGGACCTGGGTGCGCGGGCCAGACAATCCGGTGTGCGCCCGCCGTGCGGCCAGCAACACCTGCCGAGGCGCCGCGTCGGCCACGGCCGCCAGTTCGGGCGTGATGTATCAGACATTCTTCGGCAGTGCGGCCCAGAGTCTCGCGCCCTATGTGTTTGTCTACGACAGGAGCACGTTCGTGTTGCGGGACAGCATCGCGGTGGGTGCCGGCCCCATGTCGATCACGGTCCGTACGTTCTGATAAGTGCACACGTTCTGGGGTGGCCCGGTGCGTGGTGCGGTGTCCGTTGCCCTGGTCACCGACTGGTGTCTTGGCGAACCGCCCGCTCGGTTTCATCCCACCGTGTGGATGGGCGCCTGGTTGCGCCGTGCGCGCGCACACGCGCATGTCATGGCGAGCGCACGTGGCGATACAAGGGCAGCACTGCGTGAGTTGGCGGCGGGTAGTGCGTGGGTGCTGCTCGGGCTCCTGCTGGTGTGCGCCGCGTCGCTCGCGTTGACCGGGTTGCTGACGTGGGTGCTGGCAGCGGCTGCCGCGCGCGGTGCCGGATTGCCGGGCGTATCGCGCCGCGACGTCGGCGTCTCGCTCGAACCATTGGCGGCCCTGACTCACGGTGTGCTGCTCAAGCCCGCCATGGCGGCGCGTGCCCTGCTGGATGCGACCCATGCAGTGCAGCAGGCTCTCACCATGCCCGACGAACACGCCGGTCTGGTGGAGGCGCGCCGCCAACTGGCCTGGCATCTGGTGTCACGTCCAACACAGGATCTTCGCGCCGACGAAGTGGCAGGCGCCGCGCTCGCATCGCTGGCCGAGAACTTCTCCGACAGTATCGTGGCGCCATTGCTGGCGTACCGCGTGGCCGGGCTGCCGGGCGCGTACGCCTATCGCTTTGTGAACACGGCCGACGCCGTACTCGGGTATCGCAGTCCGGAGCTCGAACGGTTCGGCAAGCCCGCCGCCCGCCTCGATGATCTGTGCAATCTCGTTCCGGCGCGTGTGGCGGGCACGGCGTTGCTGCTGGCCAGCGTGTTGTGCAAGGCCTCACCGCGGGGCGCCTGGCGCTGTCTGTGCCATGATGCGCGGCGCACACCAAGCCCCAATGGCGGCTGGCCCATGGCCGCCATGGCTGGTGCTTTGGGTGTCGTGCTGGATAAGCGTCAGACGTACACGCTGAATGCCACAGGCCGCGCGCCAACCGCGCACGATCTGATCACAGGTCGTCGACTGGTGCGTATGGCGACGCTGCTGGTGGTGGTGGGCATTGAACTGTCCTACCTGAGCTGACGCGTGCCCACGCCTGCTTCGCATATGGCGCGGCTCGCGCCGGCCGTGCATGGCGGACGCGCCGCGCTGCCTGATGAGCAGGCAGCGGTGCTCGACTTCAGCGTCTGCCTCAATGCCTACGGTCCGTCATCGGTGGTACGCGAGGCCATGACCACCTGCGCCGTGGACGAGTATCCGGATCCCACGGCGAGGGCCGCGCGGAGGGCAGCGGCGGGCTGTTGGCGCTGTGATGCGGACTGGCTCATGATGGGCGCCGGCTCGGCTGAGCTGCTGCACGCCATCTGCCGCGCCTACCTCGCCCCAGAGCGTCGAGCCGTCGTGCTGCGTCCCTGTTTTGGAGAGTACGAACGTGCCGCGATTCTGGCCGGCGCGTCCGTGCACGGCGTGCACGATGTGGCGGCCATGGTGGAATGCCTGGCGTACGACGTGCACGTGGCCTTCGTGGCAACACCGGATAGTCCGTGCGGGCGCAGCATGCCACGCGACGCGTTGGAGAGGCTGGCCAACGCCTGCGTGGCGCACGACGTCCTGCTGGTGGTCGATCAGGCCTATGACGCCTTCACACCCACACCGCTCGGCACTCCGATACTCCCGGATCGTGCACACGTCGTGCACCTGCGCTCCATGACCAAGGAGCATGCCCTGGCCGGCGTCCGCGTGGCCTTTGCGCACGGTCATCCTGAGGTGTTGGCGCAGATCGAGGCGGCCCGTGTGCCGTGGGCCAGCAGCCAGTTGGCCCAGGCGGCGGCGAAAGCGCTCTTCACACCGGAAGCGCGGGATCATGCGCGGGAGACGGTGCAGCGACTGCGCGCCGAGAGCCTGCAGCTCGAGCTCGCGCTCCGTCGTCAAGGCATCGCGGTGTCTTCCAGCGATACACACTACCGACTCATCGGTTGTCGGAGTGCCGCCGACGCGCGTGCCGTCTTGCTCCGGCACGAGCGTATGCTGGTGCGCGATTGCAGTTCCTTCGGACTCCCGCGCCACATTCGCGTGGCCGCCCGCCGTCCTCACGAGAATGCCAGACTGTTGCGCGCCATAGCCGCGCAGGCCACCCACTTCCAGACGGGCCATGACTGAACGCACACCCCACACGCAGGGCGCAGGCACCGAGGTGCCGGACTCCAGCGAAAAAGACAGCGGTGGGCAGGATACCCCGCGCACGGACCCGCTGCAGCAACCAGCCGTCACGCGTCTTGCCAACGGTCGGCAGGTGCCTATCCCGAGGCAAAAGCGCCCCGGCCCCTACCGCGTGCCGCCTCGCGCGCAGCGACATGGCTTGCTCATCGTCAACACCGGCGACGGCAAGGGCAAGACCACGGCGGCGCTTGGTGTGCTGCTGCGTGCCTATGGTCGCGGCATGGAGGTAGGCATGTATCAGTTCGTGAAGCGACTCACCAACACCGGTGAGCATCGCGTGGCGCGGCGCCTTGGCGTGGTCATGGAGGCGCTGGGGGCGGGCTGCACGGGTGCACGCAGCGTAACAGACACCGATATCGCACGGGCGCGGGCCGGCTGGCAGCGCGTGCAGGGCGTTCTTGCGGAAGGTCGCTACGACGTGCTCATCCTGGATGAACTGACCCTGCCCATGACCTGGGGGTGGCTCGACGAGCAGGAAGTCATCGACGCCCTGCGCGGTCGGGCACAGGGCACCCACGTCATCGTCACGGGTCGTCATGCCCCAGAGGCCCTGGTGGCGGCGGCCGATCTCGTGACAGACATGCGGGTCATCAAGCATCCCTACCGCAGCGAGGGTCTCAAGGCCCAGGGAGGCATCGACGTATGAGCACCGATCGCACAAGACGGCGCGGTCTTTTGCTGGTCAACACCGGAAATGGCAAGGGCAAGTCCACGGCCGCACTGGGCATTCTGGTTCGGGCGGCGGGATACGACTTCTCCATCGGCATGTTCCAGTTCATCAAGAGTGCGGAGACTCGATACGGCGAACACATTGCCGCGGAGCTGCTTGGTGTGGACATCGTACCACTCGGCGACGGCTTCACCTGGCTATCCGAAGACATCAATGCAGACCGGGCCCTCGCTGAGCGGGGCTGGCAGCGCGTGCGGGAGGTGATCGAGGCCGGGACGTTCGACATCCTCATTCTCGATGAGCTGACCTACTGCCTGACCTACGGATGGCTCGAGGAAGAGGAGGTGCTGCGTGTACTGCGGGCGCGACCCTCGTGGATGCATGTGGTGGTCACGGGCCGCAACGCCTCACCCGCACTCATCGACGCAGCAGACCTCGTGACGGAGATGCACCTCGTCAAGCATCCGTTCCGTGAGCAGGGCATTGGTGCGCAACCGGGTATCGAGCTGTGACGCACACACGGACAGAAGTGGCCGCGTCGGTGCGCCTGCTGCTGGTGCGCCATGGGGAAACGCCACACAATGCGGCCGGTCGCTGCCAGGGACAGCTTGATGTGCCCATGCAGGACATCGGTGAACAGCAGGTTCTTCGCTTGGCCGCCCGACTGACGACGTCCGTACTGGATGCGGTGGACGCCGTGTATACCTCGCCGATGCTGCGTGCCTGGCGCACGGCGCAGTTGCTCATGGGGGATCGTGATTGTCCCTGTGTGGATGCCCCGCAGCTGATGGAGCTCCACTACGGCAGCGTGCAGGGGCTGGCCGACGCTTCATGGCCGACTGGGCTCAGCGCTGACTGGCGTTCTGACCCCTGGCGGGTGGCGTTCCCGAATGGGGAGTCGCTATCGCTCCTTCAGTCTCGTGTGCATCGCGTGCTGCGGCAGGTGACGCAGGCGCATGCTGGTCAGACGGTGATGCTGTCCACGCATGGCCTGGTTCTGCGGGTCTTGTTGCAGGAGGCGCTGGGGCTCACCGGCGCAGACTTCTGGCGGCTTCGCATTCCCAATGCGTCGGCGTGGTGGATGTCCTGCAGCATATGCGCGGAGGGCCTCGTGCTGGGCGACGTGCAGCGTGCCGAGCCGCGCGTCACCGTGCCAGCGGCACAGGCGGCCATGGCCGACAAGACCATGCCGCTCGGTGCCATGGGAGAAGTGGAGCGCGTGGCCGTGCAGGCGGCGGTAGTGCAGCAGACCGTGGAGCCGGTGATCGATCGCGTGGGGTTGTGCATTTTCGCGGCCGACCACGGCATAACAGCAGAAGGGGTCAGCGCCTACCCGGCGGCGGTGACGGCGGAGATGACTCGCAACTTCGCGCGCGGTGGGGCGGCCATCAATGTGCTGGCGCGTGCGCATGACCTCACGCTCGATGTGGTGGATGTCGGCGTGAATGGTTCACTGGAGGCGTGGCCCAATCTGGTGGCGGCCAAGGTGGCGCCTGGGACAGACAACTTCCGACGCGCGCCGGCCATGTCACCGGCCATGCTGGATCAGGCGCTGGCCGTGGGCGCGGAGCGCGCACAGCGCATGGTGCGCTGCGGCATGGACGCCATCGCCCTCGGCGAGATGGGCATCGGTAACACCACCAGCGCGGCGGCGCTGCTGAGTGCCTTCACGGGCCTCCCGGCCGAACGCACGGTCGGCGCCGGCACGGGCGTGCAGGGCCAGGGCCTTCAACACAAGCGCGGGGTGGTGGACGACGCCCTCGCGTGGCATCGGGCGGCGCTCGCAGCCAGTGGGGTGCAGACTCCGGACACGCGCGAATGGCTGCGGCGCGTGGGAGGATTGGAAATTGCCGCCATGGCCGGAGCCGCCATGGCGGTCGTCGAGCATCCGGTGCTGCTGGTGGCAGACGGATTCATCTCCACGGTAGCCGTGTTGGCGGCGGCGCGCATGCTGCACGAGTCCGCGGCGCAGTCGAGCGTCTTGTCCGAAACATCCTCCGCGTTTGCATTGCTCGAGCGTCTGGTGTTGTCGCACCGATCCAGCGAGACGGGACATGCGGAAGCCATCCGGGCTCTCAACGGCATGCGGAGTACCCTGCGGCAAGGCGAGCCGCTGGGCGAGGTGCCGATTCGGCCATTGCTCGATCTTGGCATGCGCCTGGGTGAGGGCAGCGGTGCGGCCATGGCGGTCCCTTTGCTGCGATCGGCTACTGCGCTCATGCGGCAGATGGCCACCTTCTCCGATGCCGGCGTGTCCACCGCGCACGCATGAGCCGCGAACTGCGCGCCTTCTCTGCGGCCTGCACCTTCATGACGCGCATCCCCACGTGGCGTGTCGTGGCACACGACGTGACGGATCTTCCGGCGTCCGCCGCCTACTTCCCATTGGTTGGACTGATCGTGGGCGGTGCTGGTGCGGCCGTATGGTGGATAGGCTCGTGGTTCTGGACGCCATGGATCGCGGTGCTGTTATCCATGGCCGCAACCATTCGGCTCACCGGGGCCTTTCACGAGGATGCACTCGCGGACTCGCTTGACGGCTTCGGGGGCGGGTGGACGCGCGAGCAGGTGCTGCACATCATGAAGGACAGTCGCGTGGGTTCGTATGCGCTGGTGGGGATGTGCGTCGCACTGGTCCTCAAAGCCGCGTTGCTCGTGGAACTCGCCACGGTCACGACGCTGCCGGCGAACGGCATCACGGGGCGATGGCCCGCTGCCGTGCTGGCCATGCTGGCCGCCCATGTGCTCGCACGGGCCTCGAGCGTCGCGCTCATCGGCGCGTTGCCCTATGTGCGCAGCGACGGCGAGGCCGCGCGCGCGAGTGCCGGTCGGCCGTTTGTGGCGGGCGTATCGCGAATTCGGGTGATCCTGGCTGTATGGTGCGCCGTGGTGCTGAGTGTCGTGTTGCTGGGCGGCGCGGTCTGGACGGTGCTCCTGGCGGCGGCAGCCACGACCGCACTGGCAGCGCGTTATTTCCGTGCTCGACTTGGTGGAATCACTGGTGATGCGCTGGGCGCCGCCAATCAGGTGGTGGAACTGGTGGTGTATCTTGCGCTCTCGGCCAACGTGCAGGGGGCATCGTTCCTCCAGATCGTGGCACGGTCATGAGGAAGGCACCGGACGATGAGTCTGGCCCATTGCAGCTCATTCTACTCCGCCACGCCGATGCGATCAGTGACGGGCGCTGCATCGGCTGGACCGATGTGCCGCTGAGCGATACCGGTCGAGCGCAGTGTACATCCCTCATCACGACGGATGGGCCGCTACGGCAGCTCCTCGCCGGTGACAGCGGCGACCTGCACGTGGAAAGCAGCGATTTGAGCCGAGCGCGTGACACGGCGGCTGCCATCTCCGAATGCGTCGAGGTACCGGTGCATGAGCACGCGGATCTTCGCGAGATGCACTTCGGTGCGTGGGATGGACGGACCTGGGGCGAGCTGGAGGCGGAGGACGGAGAACGACTGGCGACCTGGATGGCGCACTGGCAGTTGGCCGCACCGCCTGGGGGAGAGAGTCTCGCGCACATGCAGCGGCGTGTCGCCACGGCGCTGCGTCGCCTCACGCAACGGCCCGAACCACGGGTGTTGGTGGTCAGTCACGCCGGCTGGATTCGACTGGCGCTCTGTCTGCTGCAGGACCGACCGGTGCGCGAGATGTTCGAAATCACCGTGCCACACGCGCAGCCGATAGTGCTCAGTGTGGCACGCCGCCCGCTCTGAGCAACGCTCTCACGGGCGCCGCGTCGGCGCCCTCAATGGACAGCGGTGCCGCCAGCAACTCGTACAAGCCCGGCGTCACCGCGCGCAGATTGAGGTTCTCCAGCACATACGCCCCTCGTCCAAGCAGCGCGTGATGCACATCGAGTGTCTTGCTGTGCCGCGTGTCCACACTGGGCGCATCCACGCCCCAGAGCACGAGGCCCTGCGACACCAACCAGGTCGCCGCGTCGGCGCTCAGCGTGGGCCAGTCGTCGGGAAACACACCGGCGGCCACACTGCGGCCCGTGCGAAGCAACATGCGGGCTGGAATGTCGCGGTGGCCCTGCGCCTCCAGCAGCGCCGCCAACATGGACGTGTCGACTTCCTGCGCTTGGGTGGGTGTTGATGGAAGCGAGAGTACGACGCAGGGTCCCACAAACGCCGAAACCGTCAGCGACTCCGACGCTGGCCAGCCCTCATGCACGTGCAGTGGAGCATCGGCGTGTGTTCCCACATGCAGACTGGTGGTGACGGCCGCCAGGTTGACACTGTCGCCCCGGTCGAGGCGACAGGTCCACCCGCAATCAAATCGCTGATCGCCCGGCCACTCTGGCGTACGGGCACTCATGGGAACGGAGATGTCGTAGAGCACAGGGAGGCCTGACGGGTCAGCGAAGGGTGAGAAGACGTGGCGTCAGCGTCCGTAGAACGCCGAACGCACGGCCCAGAGCTCGGGGAAGAACTTCTGAGCGACCGTACGCGAGAGGTACTTGGCGCCCAGCGTGCCGCCCGTCCCACCCGTGCCCGGGCCGATGATGCGCTCCACCAACTGCACGTGCAGGAAGCGCCAGCGCGCGAAGCGCTGTTCGAACTCCAGCAGCCCCTCAACGAGCAGAAAGAGCGGCGTGGGGCCGGGGCCTGTGTAGAGTGCCGCCAGCTCCACCTGCTCGTGCGCCAGTAGCGCCAGCACCAGCGACTGCAGCGTGGGCCGCTCGAGCGCGGCCTGAACCTCGGCCGGCGGTGGACCATGCTCGCTGATGGTCTGCAGGAAGTGTGCGTCGCGCAGGCCCGCCGTTGCCTCAATGGCACGGAACTGTGCGCTCTGCGAACCGCTACTCGAACCCAGATAGCCGCGGAACTGCGCGAAACGCTGCGGCGGCAGGGTGTCGAGGGCGGCCAGCTGCTGCGAAATGATCTCGGTGAGCGCGTTGACACGCTGCACCGAAAGCAGGGCACGCATGGTGTCGAATTGTTCAAGCGCCGCAATGAGGGTGTCGAACTCGTGGCGCAGCACCTTGAACCAGAGCTCACTGGCCTGGTGGACCACGATGAACAGCAGTTCGTCCGGGTGCTCGGGCTGAGATTGCGGCAATTGCAGCGCGAGCAACTCCTCCAGGCGCAGGTAGGAGCCGTAGTCGATGTCGGTCATGAATGAACGCGCGGAAACGCGAGATGGGTGGACGCCGGGGAGTGTGGCGCGGTACCGCGGAGGAACACCTGCAACAGCACTCAGAAGGTGGAGACGCCGAGTTGGGTGACGTCATCCACTTCCATGGTTTCGTCTGTGTAGAACGGCTCACCGTAGGTCTTGCGGATGAGCGAGCCATAGTGCGCGGCGTGATGCCGCACGATGTCATACAGCGGCTCGCCGTTCGGATAGACCTCGCCCGCCTGCGTCGTGCCATCGAACTGCGAGCCATAACACTTGATGGCCTGCAGCTTTCGCTCGAACTGCTCCGTGATGTCCACCACGAAGGTGGGCTTCACGTGGTCTTCGCGATACGCGATGGTGTGGAGCAACTTGAGCGGACGGAAGGCCGCAAACTCACCGGGCGCGTAGCGGGCAAGCCCGCTCAGGAAGCAGGCATCACGCACCAACTCCGTCGTGCGACGATGATCAGGATGCCGGCCGCGTGGTGCCGGGGCAATCACCACCCGGGGGCGCAGACGCCGCAGGACCTGCACCAGACGTGCGCGGGAGGCGTCATCGTTGGTGATCCCGGCGTCGGGCAGTTCGAGGTTCTCGCGCAGTGCCACGCCCATCACGCGCCGGCCCGCCTCCGCCTCCTCGGCACGCAGGGCCGCCGAACCGCGGGTGCCCATCTCACCCTGCGTCAGGTCGAGGATACCGACACGCTTGCCGGCGTCCACGGCCTTGATGAGGGTGCCCCCGCAGGTCAGCTCGGCATCATCCCGATGCGGCGCGATGCACAACAGGTCGAGTGAATCCATGCCGAATGCTGGGCCATGGGACGGCCTCCGGCAAGCGGCACGGGCCCTGGCGCTCGCAACTGATTATCACGGATTACGCGGAAACGAACGGAAACCACACGGATGAACACCAGATGACCAGCAGTCGATGATTCTTATCCGTGCTGTTTCCGCCCTATCCGTGTCATCCGCGACAAGGCGGTTGAACCAGCCCGCCGCATACGAGATGTGTCAGCTGCGTGCCGACGACTGATCGAATCCCGTCAGGCCGACCGGCCCAGATAGCTGGCCACCCGCTCGGCCGTCAGCACGCCATTGGCCACACAGTCGCCAACCGACACGCCGAGGTGATAATTGCCCGCGAGGTAGAGCCCCGGGTGCTCAGATTCGGTGCGCGCCACGGCGTCCTTGACCTCCTGATACCCCAGGAGGTACTGCGGAATGGCGCGCGGCCAATAGGCATGATGCATGTACACCGGACTCCCGCTCACGCCAAGCAAGTCTCCGAGGTCACGCAGCACCGCAGGCAGCAGCGCCTCGGTGTTGAGCGCGGCCTGCTGCGGGTGCCGTGCGCCGCCCACGAACACGGTGAGCGTTACATGACCCTCGGGCGCTCGAGCGGGAAACAGCGAAGAGCTGAACAACACACCCAGCACGCGGCGCTGTTCGACACGCGGTACCAGCATGCCAAAGCCGTCGAGCGCATGCGCGACCTGCTGCCGCGTGAAGCCCAGCGTCAGTGTGCTGACGGGCGGATAGCTCACATGCTCGATGGGCGCGGCAAATCGCCGCAGTGCCGCCGGCAGCTCCATGGCCGCCAGCGCGTGCGCGGGCGTGGCCAGCACCACGGTGTCGGCAATCAGCGTGTGGGCGTCCTGGCCCTCACCCGATTCCACCACCCAGTGCCCGTCCTGCGCGTGCAGGTGACGCAAGGGACGCGAGAGATGCAGCGACGCACCAAGTGACGACGCGAGCGCGTCGGGCAGGGTCTGCATGCCGTCCACGAACGAGACCAGCCGCGCCGGGGATGCGGGCTGCTCGCCGGCGGCCGATGCTGCGCGCCGACGCTGCGCCATGAGTCCTCGCGACAGCGAGCCGTGTACCATCTCGAGTTCGGTGACCCGCGGAAACGCATGCGCCATGCTCAGCGTATCCGGATCACCGGCGAAGATGCCCGACACAAACGGATCCACCGCGTAGTCCAGCACTTCACGCCCAAGCCGGCGGCGCACAAACGAGGCAATGGACTCCTCGCCGGCGCCCTGGTAACGCGGCACGAGGGGCTCGAGCAGCACACGGAGCTTGGCCCTGGTGGAAAGCAGCCGTGTGGACAGCATGGCCTTCGGCGAGAGCGGAAAAGCATGCAGACTGCCGTCGCGCACCACGTAGCGCTTGTTGGCCGCCGTGTCGGGCTCCACCACGTCCTGCTGCAGGTCGAGGGCCGTGAGCAATTGCTCCACCACCGGCGAACTGACGAAGGAATTGGGGCCGTGCTCCGCCACAAAGCCGTCGGCATGTGTGGTGCGCATGACGCCACCAGCCTGTGGCGCCGCGTCGAGCACCACGACCGATACCCCCTGTTGCCGCAGCGCATGCGCGGCCGTCAGGCCCGTAATGCCAGCCCCCACCACGACAGCCGCGCAGCGACCCTCCGGATGCAGCCGCTGGGCTGATCCGTCGTGGTCCTGCTGCTCCGGGCGGCCGGTGAGGGTTCCCATGGTCAGTGAGCGCTCAGCCAGTCGCGTGGCGCGAGCATGGCCACGAGGCGTGCTTCGAATGAACCGGGCGCGTAGCGCGGCGCATACTGCCACATGGCCAGTGGGGGCAGGCTCATGAGCACACTCTCCACGCGCGCGTTGGTCTGCAGACCAAATGTGGTGCCACGATCGTGCACCAGATTGAACTCCACGTAGCGGCCGCGACGTACGAGCTGGAACTCCCGCTCACGCTCGCCAAAGGCTTCGTCGCGACGACGCTCCACGATGGGTTCGTAGGCAAAGCGCAGAACACGCGCGACGTCAGAGACAAACGCCTGCAGCGCCTCGGCATCACGCCCATGCGTCGGGTCGTCAGGCCGCAGATGATCGAAGAAGATGCCACCACATCCGCGCGCTTCATTGTCGCGATGTGTGTTGACGAAGTAGCGATCACACCAGGCCTTGAACTCCCCGTAGAACGCGGGGTGATGTCGATCGCACATGGTCGCGAGCGCCTGGTGAAAGGTGCGCGGGTCCTCTTCGTGCGGATAGAACGGCGTGAGATCCGTGCCGCCGCCAAACCAGCGATCGGTCACGCGGCCCTGTTCATCAGTGAGCTCGAAGTAGCGCACGTTGAGGTGCACCGTGGGCACCATGGGGCTGCGCGGATGCACCACCAGGCTCACGCCGGTGGCAAAGAACATCGTGCTGCCCTGCGTGGCGCCGGTGCCGCCCAGGCGCTTGGCGGCGGCGTCGGGCAGCGTGCCCATGACCGCCGAGCGGTTGATGCCGGCCTTTTCGAATGTCACGCCGTCGGTCATCACACGCGCCACACCACCACCGCCGCCGGGACGTTCCCAGCGGTCTTCGGTGAATGTGCCGCCGCGATCGAGGCGACCGAAGAACGACGTGAGTTCGTCGTGCAGGCCCGCCATCCAGCGCGTGATGTCCGCGCGGTGACTCGAGGTGACGGGCCGAGCACTGCTGCGTGCGGTGGGCTCGCTGCCTGATGATGACAGGACCGACGACGACTCGCCGGCGGGCAGGGTGAGGGTCATGCGATCTCCGCCAGTTGCGGGGCGCGGCCGCTCGCACGCCTGGCGGTGTCAATGCGCTCCTCGGTCCACTCCCAGGACTTCACGGCATCGATGAACGCCCGGGCATGATCCGGATTCATGTCCGGCAGAATGCCGTGCCCCAGATTGGCCACGTGGCCCACCGGGCCGAAGGCCTGAATCATCTGGTGCGTGCGCCGCTGGATTTCGCCTACCGGGGCATACAGCGTGCAGGGGTCGAGATTGCCCTGCAGGGCCACGGAGAACGGATCGGTCAGGCGACGCGCTTCGTGCGGGGTCGTGTGCCAGTCCACGCCAATCGCGTCGGCATGTGTGGCCGCGGCAATCTCGCTCATGGCCCAACCTGCCCCCGGTGCAAACACGATGACCGGCACACCAGCCTCGCGCGCGCGCTGTGCGGCCTTGGCGAGATAGGGCAGGGCAAAGGTGCGGAATTCCTGCGGACCCAGGGCGCCAGCCCAGGACTCGAAGAGCTGCACCACCTGTGCACCGGCTTCCACCTGCGCCACGAGAAAGTCGCCCACCGCAGTGGCCAGCTTGTCGAGCAGGGCGTGTGCCACGTCGGGCGCTTCAAACAGCATCTTCTTGGCGACCGCGAACTGCTTGGTGCCCTTGCCCTCCACCATGTACGCGGCCAGCGTCCACGGTGAGCCCGCAAAGCCGATGAGCGGCACCCGATCATTGAGCGCGCGACGCGTCATGCGCAGCGCCGCCAGCATGTAGCCCAGTTGATCCTGCGGATCGACCGGATGCAGTCTGGCCACATCGGTCGCCGTACGCAGCGGCGAGGGAAACTGTGGCCCCACGCCTTCGTCCAGCGTGAGATGCATGCCCATGGCCTCGGGCACCACGAGAATGTCGCTGAAGATGATGGCCGCATCCACGCCGACGAGGTCGATGGGTTGCAGCGTGACTTCCGTGGCCAGTTCCGGCGTGCGGCACATGGTGAGGAAATCGGAGCCGGCACGCACCGCGCGATACTGCGACAGGTAACGACCGGCCTGACGCATCATCCAGACGGGGGGACGGGACACCGTTTCGCGGCGCAGGGCGCGCAACAACAAGTCGTTCATGGCAACGGGGACAGGGACGGCTGGAGCGAGGCGAGGTCCGCATCGGTGCCAATGCGCGACGTGGCCTCGCGCTGCGGCGCGGACACCTCGCGCGCATCGGAGGCGACAGGGACATCGGCCAGTGCGCCGTTCGGCGCAAACATCTCCAGCAACATCATGGCATGCTGATCGAGGGGTTCGCCACGTTGGACAGCGCGTCGAAGTGCGGCCATGGGACCGGCCAGCAGCTTCGCCACAATGCGCGCGGCTGCGCGCTCGGCCACATGGGCGTCCTTTGCATGATACGCCACTTCACGCCGGGCGACATCCTCCAGCGCAGCGCGCAGGGGCCGGATGGCGGCCCGGGCCGGCATGGTGGCCAGCCAGTCGAGGAAGGCCTCGACTTCCTGCGTGCAGATCGATACCGCCTGGGGGACGGCCTCACGTCGCATGTGTTCCGCGGCCAGGACCGGCTGCGACAGCGAATCGAGATCCACCAACGTCACACCCGGCATGGCCACGGCCTGCGGGTCCACGTTGCGGGGCAGGCTCAGGTCAAGCAGCAGAAGCGCGTAGCCCGTGTTGGCGCAGGCTTCGCGTGCGAGCGCCAGCCGCGGCGCTTCGAGTACCGGCACTTCACTACCCGTGGCGACCACGACCACATCGGCCATGGCGGCCTCGACGTGGCGGGTATCCCACTCTGCGGCGCGACCGCCCACCATGGCCGCCAGTGTGACTGCGTTCTCGAACGTGCGATTGACGATCACGAGATCGCGTGCGCCAAGTTTGTGCAGCTGCTTGGCGGCGCGGGCGCCGGTCTTGCCTGCGCCCACCACGACACAGCGGGCCATGGCGAGATCGCCAAAACGCTGCGCGGCCGTGAGCGCCGCCTCGGCACCGACCGAGTTGCGGCCAGCCGTGAGCGCGGTTTCCGTCTGCACCCGCTTGCCGGCCCGCAGTGCGGTTTCAAACAGGCGATGCAGCACCGGCCCCGTCGCGGTATGTCCCGTGGCCTTGGGCCCGGGGGCCGAGACGCCGGTGGCGGCGCGCTTGTACGCGGTCTTGAGCTGACCGAGAATCTGCCCATCCCCCAGCACCTGCGACTCGAGGCCGGCGGCAATGCGAATGATGTGCTCCGCCGCCTCGCGACCCTCCCGCAGACACGCCACCTTGAGCAGCGCCTCGCCTTCGGCGCGCGTGCGCATCCAGCGGCGCGCCAGCACCTGCACGGAGCGCGCGATGACCTCGGGCGCGTCACTCGCCACCCAGGCATAGAGCTCGGTGCGATTGCAGGTGGAGATGAGCGCCGCCTCGGTGATGACGTCGGTGCGTACCGTCTGGTACAGCTGCGCGAGGCGCTCCTCCGACAGGTGGAAGCGCTCGCGCGTGGCGACATCGGCATGGCGGAAATCGATCGCGATCGAGATCAGCATGGCGGGCGGATGACGGGATGTCGGATCACGCGGGCGCGAGACCCACGAGGTGCGCCAGGTTCTTCACGAAGATGCGCATGTGCGACATGGGTTTGGCGCGCACGAGTTGCTTGCGCATGTACCCGTCGAACGTGAGTTGCTGCACGTCCCGGTCGCGGCAGATGGCCACAAAACGCTCGCGACGATCATCGGTGGTGTACCAGAAGCGTTGCATGACGTCGAGCACAAAGAACACCGGGCCATGCAGTCGCATGAAGCGCTTGCGTGCCTGCTTGAGGGCCCGCGCATCACCGGTTTGCAGCGCTTCTTCGACGGCGTCGGCCGCCACGCGTCCACCAGTCATGGCGTAAAAGATGCCTTCACCACTGGCCGGGGCCACGACACCGGCCGCGTCACCGGCCACTACGACATCCTTGCCATTGTCCCAGCGTGGCAGGGGCGCGAGGGGAATGGGTGCGCCTTCCCGACGGATGGTTTCGAGCGTATCCATGCCGGTGTCGGCACGCAGTTTGGCGACCGCTTCGCGCAGGCCGAAGCCCTTCTGCAGCGTGCCGGTGCCAATGCTGGTGGTGGGGCCGTGCGGGAACACCCAGGCGTAGAAGTCGGGCGAAAGTGGGGCGTTGTAGTACACATCCACACGATCATGCCCAAACACTTCGCTGTCCTGCGTGGGCGACTTCACCACTTCGTGGTAGGCAAACACATGCCGGGCGCGATGTGAGCCGGGAATGCACTGCCGCGCCACCGGCGAGAGGGCACCATCGGCGCCGATGACGAAGCGCGCGCGCAGCGAGCGCGGGGCGCCCTGCCGAGAGCGGCCATCAGTGAAGCGCACGATGGCCGTACCATCGGCGTCGCGATCGAGCTGCGTGAAGGTGCCGGTGATGCGCTGCGCGCCGGCCAACTGTGCACGCACGCGCAGCCACTCGTCGAAGACATCGCGGTCGACCATGCCCACGAAGCCCTGTCCCACCGGGATGTCCACTTTCCGTGCACGCGGAGAGATCACGCGGGCCGTATTGACCCGCGCCACGAGCAGCGACTGCGGAATGTTGAAATCCCGGAGCAGCTGCGGAGGCACCGCGCCGCCGCAGGGTTTGGTGCGTCCGGCACGATCGAGCAGCACCACGGAGCGGCCGGCACAGGCCAACTCGTGCGCCGCCGTGGCGCCCGCTGGCCCGCCACCGACCACGAGCACGTCAACGAGCGCGCCATCTTCGAGGTCGGATGTGAACACGGGAGACATCGGGGAGTCGGAACTCATCATGACAACACCGCCTGCAGCATATCGCCGCGTTCGCGAAGGACAGAGGTGGCGCGTTCGCTGGACGCACTGCGCAAGGCCAGCCACGCCGACACGGAGAACAACACCGCCTGCACCGCGAACACGACGACATAGCCGCGTACCGGTGAACCCAGGATAACACGGGCCGCGTCCACCCCAGCGGCGCCGGAGAGTGTGCCAAGTGCGTAGGCCATGGCCTGTGCCGCACCAAACACCCCAAGTCTGAGACCGGCGCGGCCGTCACGCCGATCGCCCGTGAGCGCCATCATGGAGCCGATCGCGCCGATGGCGAAGACGCCGTTGGCGAGGCCAAGCACGACCACGATGCCAGTGAAGACCGTCACACTGCCGAATGTCGGAGAAAGCACCAGCGCGAGATAGGCGAGTGCCGAACCAAAGCAACCTGCAGCGGCCCACTGGCGCAGTTGCCCGGTGAAGCGCGCGGCGATGGCGGTGAGGATCATGCCCACCAGCACGCCACCATGATGCGCGCCCGAGAGCGAGGTGCTTTCGCCCGGTGTCATGGCGAAGGCCAGACCGGCAAACGGCTCGAGGATGAGATCCTGCGCGCTGTAGGCAAACATGGCGAGAAACACGAAGCCGGCGAACAGACGTGCCGCCGGTTCATTCCATACGGTCTCAAAGCTCTGACGGAACGACGGACGGGCCTCGTCTTGCACGGGCGTCGAGGCAACTGTCGCGGCAGAACGCATGGTCACGCCTTCCATGCCGCGTGTGGCAATCCAGGCGATGAGCAGGCCCACGCCACCAATGCCACCGGCCACGCCCACGAGCCGCGTCATGGAGAACGGATCGAGCAAACTGCCTGATACGATCGCGGTGATGATGATGCCCACGATCATGAGGATCCAGGTGATCGCGGCCGCCGCAGCGCGCTGCGTGGGATGGGCGCGCTCACTCATCAGGGCAAGCAGCGGGGTACCGGCCGCACTCACGCCGGCGCCAAGCAGAATCGACGCCACGCAGGCCAGCACCACACCGAGCACCAGCTGCTGCTGCATGAGTCCCACACTCGCCGTGACGCCCACGCCACTGACGGCAGCCAGACCCATGCCACCCAGAATCCACGGCGTGCGCCGTGCCTGTACATCGGAGGCATGACCGAGCCGCGGGCGCAGATAGAGCTGTACGGCGAAGTGCACGGCCACCAGCAAGCCGGGAATGAGCGCCGGCAGGGCAAGCTCCACTACGATCACGCGGTTGACCGTGGTCGTGAGCAACACGACCACGGCGCCGATGGCGGCCTGCACCAGACCAAGGCGCGCCATCTGGGTCCATTTGAGCGGAGGCAAAGCCGACGGCAGGGTGCTGGTGTTCACAGGGCGCGAAGGGCAAAGGCCGACACCATCATGCCGCTCACGTAGAACGGCACACCAAACGCACTCAGGTAGAGCGCACGCGACTCGGGCGCCCGCACGAACCACAGCATGAGACCGGCCTGCACGGCAGCCAGCACGCCAATGGCCAACGCATGCATGGGGCGGCCCCAGGAGGTCAGCAGCACAATCACCACCGCCTGCGCAGCCAGCATGATGAGTGAGGCCAACCACGCCGCGCCTTTCGCGCCGTGCAGCACGGGCAGGGAGCGTACACCCATGCGCTCGTCACCGGCCATGGCCTTGAAGTCGTTGAGCGTCATGATGCCATGCGCACCGAGGCTGTAAAGCGCGGCGACCAGCAGAACGTTGGTGCCAGGCAACGTGCTACCGAGCATGATGCCGGCGCCCGTCACCCAGGCCAGGCCTTCATAGGTGAAGCCCACGGCGGCGTTGCCGAGCCAGCCATTGCGCTTGAAGCGGAAGGGCGGGGCGCTGTAAGCCCAGGAGAAGGCCAGGGCGAGCGCCACGGCCGTCAGGCCAAACGTGCCAAGGGGGAGCGCCCAGATCACACAGAGCAGGCTCCAGCCAATCGCGATGACGAGGCCCCACTGCCCGGGAATGCGTCCGGAGGGGATGGGGCGCTGCGGTTCGTTGATGGCGTCCACGTGGCGGTCGAACCAGTCGTTGACTGCCTGGCTGGAGGCGCAGACCATGGGACCGGTCAGTCCGATGCCCAACGCCAGCGTCCACCAGCGTTCATTCGTGAAGGGGACCCCGGCTGAGATCGCCCCACAGGTAAACGCCCACATCGGAGGGAACCACGTCACCGGCTTGAGCAGCGTGAGAACCGCAGAGAGGTCCAGACGCGCGGGAGCCGAGTGTTCTGAGAGGCTGACGCCCATGACTGTCTAGTTTAGTTGACACCGCGGGAAAGCGATAGACCCGCTGACGTTCGGCCGCGGGATATTGGGTCTAGCTGTCGGTGTCTCGGTCCTGAGCGGAGTCGGCGAGTTTGTGTCGTCGGAGCTTGACGTAGAGGCTCTGACGGCTGACGCCGAGGACTTCGGCGGCGGAGGTGCGGTTGTCGTTGGTGAGTTCGAGCGCCGCTTCGATGAAGTGCCGTTCCACGAGATCGACGGTGTCGCGCACCAGGTCGGGCAGGGACACGCGGCCGACGAGCGTCGTAAGTTCTTCGACGGCGCGGGTCAGGTCACGCGCGCCCTGCGGCCCACCGGCAAGGCGGCGGCCGATATCGCGAATGGAGAAGCCGATGCAGGGCTCTTCGCCCTCAGGCACCCACACGGCGGAAACTTCCACCTCAGACTGATGCCCGAGCGCGCCGAAGGCGGAGGTGGCCATCAGGCGCACCGCGCCGTTCTTGCGCAGCATGGAAAGGAACACGCCGAAGTCGGCGCCGGGCCGCCCGATGTAGGTCGACAGCGCCTGATCGCGGACCTGTTCTTCGGTGGCGACTTCGGCGATGTCGAGGAAGGCGCGATTGGCGGCCAGGATACCACCTTCGAGGTCGGTGACCACGAAGGCATCGGGCGAGCGCTCGATGAGGTCGAGGACGCGCGATGGAGCCTGTCCCCCCATGGCCGGTCCACCTTCCGTCGCAATCGGCGAGAGGCGGAGCAGCAGCAAGGTGGACGATTCCTGACGGAAGCAACTGGCGGACGCGTGGTAGCCGCGTCCTCCCTGCAGCGTGAGGGCCGTTTCGCCCGCTCGCCCGGCGCTCCGCGCGGAAGAGAGCAGGTCCTCAACCACGCGGATGCTCGCGGCGTCGACGCCGAAGGGGAAGTTGCGCCCAACGAGCTTGTCGGTGGCTTCGCCAAAGATCTGACCGGCTGCGGCGTTGGCGTCGAGCACCTTGAGGTTGGTGGCGTCGAGCACGAGGATGCCGTCGCTGGCCAGCTGGAAGAGCAGGCGATAGCGCGTTTCGACGTGACGCATGCGCCAGTAGTCGCGCTCCATGGCCTGCTGCGCTTCGACCAGACGTTGCTGCAACGTGGACACGTTGCGCATGTCGCGGCCGACGGCGACGAGTGAGCCTCCCGGTCCGAGACGCAGCGCGGTGTAGGCGATGGGCAGTTCGGACACTTCGGCCAGCAGGTGATTGACCTGCCGGCGCTTGGAGACGCCCTGGTTGGCGGCTTCCTTGATGAGGGTGTCGATCTTGCCGCGCGACTCCGAAGTGACGGTGTCGATCCACGAGCGGCCCACCCAATGTGTGGCCTCTTCGAGATGCGAGTCCCCGCCAGCAGACAGGGCCACGTCGCGAATGACGCCCGCACCGTCCATGACCAACGCAATATCCCCGGCAACCGCCAGCAGGGCGGCTGCGGTACTCGGATCGAGAGCGCTGGAGGCGGGATTACTCCCGGCGAAGGTCTTGATGGAGCTGGCCACGGGCGGCTGATCCTTTTTCGGACGCAGGTTCAGCCGGGGCGTTGGCGCGCGCCGCAGCAAGGAGGGCGCGCGCCACCTTGGGAACCGACCGGGTGTCCGCCGCAAAGGCGTCTGCACCCAGTTCTCTTGCCAGATTGGGATTCTTGGCGATGGGCTGCCCGCCGACCATGACCTGCACGTTGGGGTTGCGAGACGCCGCCCGCAGGCGGCGAATGTCGTTCCGCAGTTTCGGCAGGCGGTTGTCGGTGCCCACCGAGAAGCCGATCACATCATACCATTGTGTCGCGACAATGGAAGCGAGGTCGGCGTCCGACCACGGGGCACCAACGAGCACCTGCCATCCATCGCGGATGAGGAACTCCCCGACCATGATGAGTCCGAAGGTATGCTGCTCGCCGCTCATGCAGCTGAGCAGCACGCTGCCGACAGGCTCATGGCGCTCGGCATCGCCAAGAAACGCCGGGGAGAGGCTGCGCAGCAAGCGCTGCATGCGCCCCATGGCCATGGTCACTTCGACGAAATCCACCTCGTCGGACTCCCACATCTCCCCGAGCCGTCGGGCGGCGGGGGCCAGCAGGTCGAGAAACACCGTTTCAATGGTGCAGCCGTCCTGCAGGCGTGAGTCGACAAAATGTGCCCCGACGACATCGTCAGGGTTGCGCAAGGCGTTTACGAAAGCGCGGACGTCTTCGGGCGGCAGATTGCGTGAAACGGCGGATGCTAAAGAAGGAGAAAGCGGCCCCGCCCGATGGCTCTGCAGCAGGCGCGGCACCAGCTCATTCTGGATCGTCCGTTCGAGACGCTCGCTACGGCGCGAAGTTGAGACGTGATCCATTGACGCCTGTTGTCGGTCCCGGGCAAGAGGACACCGTATCCAGGCCACTGGCGCGGAGGGAAGAGCACGAGCCGAACAACGGCGTACTCCAGGCGCGTGGCAGGTGAGGACGAAGCCCGAGGGTGAGCTGCAGGATAACGCTTGGACCAGCAAAGTGATATAAGAAATTTTGTCTGTCAAGTATGGTTTACGTCAACAATGCTTGACAACTTGTGTTCCGGGCCGTACTGTCGAATCACCAGGGCAGCGAACCCCCGGACCAGAAGGCGAGATGACCGTAGTACCTACCCCACCGACGACGGCAGCCCCTGCCGTCGCCTCGGCCGCCGCATCGAAGCACCCACCCCGCCGGGGGCTGTATACCCCGGAGGAACGCCGGCGCAGAGACGAAACCCGCTGGACGCTCGTACAGGGCGTCCTCGCGCCGGTGCAGTTTCTCGTCATGGCCGTGTCCGTCGTGCTCGTGCTGCGCTACCTGCGCACCGGCGACGGGCTCGCCGCCGCGCACATTTCCATCGTCATCAAGACGCTCGTGCTGTTCACCATCATGGTGACCGGCGCGATCTGGGAGAAAGTGGTGTTCGGCCAATACCTCTTCCACGAGTCCTTCTTCTGGGAGGACGTGGTGAGCTTCGGGGTCATTGCGCTGCATACCGCGTATCTGGTGGGACTGGCGCAGGCCTGGTCGCCGCGCAGTCTCATGGTGCTGGCCCTCGTGGCCTACGCCGCCTACACCATCAATGCGGTGCAATTCCTGCTCAAGCTGCGCGCAGCGCGTCGTGAAGAGCAGGCATCGCGAGTGGCTACCCTGCCAGTCATGGCCGGAGGCCATTCATGAGTACGGTGCTCGAACTGCCTGTGCTGCGCGAACGCGGCCAGCGCGAAGTCTTTTGTGGCCTCACCGGCATTGTGTGGCTGCACCGCAAAATGCAGGACGCGTTCTTTCTCGTGGTGGGCTCGCGGACCTGCGCGCATCTCGTGCAGTCGGCCGCCGGCGTCATGATCTTCGCCGAGCCGCGCTTCGCGACAGCCATTCTGGGGGAGCGCGATCTGGCTGGCCTCGCGGACGCCAACGACGAACTCGATCGCGTGGTGGGCCAGTTGCTCGCACGGCGTCCTGACATCGCCACGCTCTTTCTGGTCGGCTCCTGTCCGTCGGAAGTCATCAAGCTCGACCTCGGGCGCGCCGCGGAACGCCTCAGTGCGCAGCACATGCCCCGCGTGCAGGTGCTCAACTACAGTGGCAGCGGCATCGAGACCACGTTCACGCAGGGCGAGGACGCCTGTCTCAACAGCCTCGTACCACATCTGCCGGCCGCGTCGGGCGACACGCCCTCGTTGCTGGTCGTGGGCACGCTGGCCGACGTGGTCGAAGATCAGTTCCGTCGGCTGTTCGACGAGCTCGGCGTGGGCCCGGTGCATTTCTTCCCGCCACGTCGTGCGCGCGACCTGCCGCCCATCGGACGCGGCACGCGGGTCTTGCTGGCACAGCCCTTTCTCAGTGAAACGGCGCGTGCGCTGGTGGCGCGTGGTGCAACCCTTCTGACGTCGCCCTATCCGCTTGGTGTGCAGGGCACCACGGCCTGGCTCGGAGCGGCCTCGGCGTCGTTTGGTGTTTCGCCGGAAACGCTCGAGCGCGTCACGGCGCCCAGCGCGCGTCGGGCCAACACGGCACTCGCGCGCTATCGCCCCTGGCTTGAGGGTCGGCGGCTGTTCCTCTTCCCCGATTCGCAGCTCGAGATTCCCATTGCACGCTTCCTGCACGAGGAGTGCGGCATGACGCTTTTGGAAGTGGGCACGCCCTACCTCGATCGCCTGCTCATGGACGCTGAGCTTTCGCGGCTGCCGGATGGTGTGCAGGTGAGCGAAGGACAGGACGTGGACAAGCAGCTCGATCGCTGCCGCGCGGCACAGCCCGATCTCACGGTGTGCGGTCTCGGTCTCGCCAATCCGCTGGAAGCCGAGGGCCTGCGTACGAAGTGGTCCATCGAGTTGGTCTTCTCGCCCGTGCAGGGCTACGAACAGGCCGGTGATCTGGCCGAACTCTTTGCGCGGCCACTCGACCGCGCGCAACGGTTGGCGGTGTAACGCATGGAACTCACGCTCTGGACCTACGAAGGCCCGCCGCATGTGGGCGCGATGCGTATCGCCACCTCCATGCGCGGTGTGCACTATGTGCTGCACGCGCCGCAGGGCGATACCTACGCCGATCTGCTGTTCACCATGATCGAGCGGCGTGATCGTCGGCCACCCGTGACCTACACCACCTTCCAGGCGCGTGACCTGGGTGGCGATACGGCGGAGTTGGTGAAGACGGCGGTGCGTGATGCCTACGAGCGCTTCCGCCCCGATGCGCTGCTGGTGGGTGAATCCTGCACGGCCGAGCTCATTCAGGATCAGCCGGGCAGCTTGGCGCAGGGCATGAATCTCGACGTGCCCGTGGTGCCGCTCGAACTGCCCGCCTACTCCAAGAAGGAGAACTGGGGCGCAAGCGAGACCTTCTATCAGCTCGTGCGCACCATCCTGCTGCCCATGGTGCCACCGCCGGGACTCACCCGCGAGCCGCCAGCCACGACCGCGGCGCGGGAAACCCGTCGTCCGCGCGCAAACCTGCTGGGCGCAACCGCACTCGGTTTTCGCAATCGCGACGACGTGCGTGAAGTCACCCGGCTGCTGCACGACCTCGGTGTGGACGTGCACGTCTGCGCGCCGCTCCACGCCACGGTGGCCGACCTCAAGCGGTTGCTCGAGGCCGACTTCAACATCTGTCTCTATCCCGAGGTCGCGGAAACGACCGCCCGCTGGATGGAGAAGTCCTTCCGCATGCCGTTTGTGCGCACCGTGCCCATTGGCGTGCTGGCCACCCGCCAGTTCATTCGCGACGTGGCCGAGATGGCCGGCGTGAACGCAGACGCGCTGCTGGAAGCGGAGCGTGTGGGCGATGCGCAGATGGATGCGAGTCGCTCGCTACTGCCCTGGTACTCACGCTCGGTGGACAGTACCTACCTCACGGGCAAGCGGGTGTTTGTCTTCGGCGACGCCACGCACGTGCTCGCGGCGGCGCGTATCGCGCGCGACGAGCTGGGCTTCAACGTGGTGGGTGTCGGGACGTACTCGCGCGAGTATGCGCGCGCCGTGCGCGACTACGCCGCCAGCATCGGTGTCGAGGCGCTCATCAGCGATGACTATCTCGCGGTGGAGCAGCGGGTGAGTGAGCTGGCCCCGGAACTGGTGCTGGGTACCCAGATGGAGCGGCACATCGCCAAGCGACTCGGCGTGCCCTGCGCAGTGATTTCGGCCCCCATTCACGTGCAGGATGTACCAGCGCGGCATTCGCCGCAGATGGGCTTCGAAGGCGCCAACGTGATCTTCGATACCTGGGTGCATCCGCTGATGATGGGGCTCGAGGAGCACCTGCTGCACATGTTCCGCGATGACTTCGAGTTCGCGGATGGCGTCGTGCCGTCGCACCTCAGCGGGCACCGCAGCGCCGGGAAGGCAGAGACCTCAGCTGGTGTGACTGCGGCCCCCGTCGGTGCCATCGCGCCCGCCATGTCGGTGGACGCGACCGACCCGGTAGCACCCGAGGCCGCCAGTGCGGTGGGGCTGACCGAAGAGGAGGGCGAAGTGCCACTCGACGCGCCGGTGGTGGCGGCGGTGGTCTCCACGCGCTGGATGCCAACGGCCGAAGCGGAGCTCAAGAAGATTCCGTTCTTTGTGCGCGGCAAGGCCCGTCGCAACACCGAGGCGTACGCGCTGTCGCAGGGCATTGCCGAGATCTCGGTGGACACCCTGTATGATGCGAAGGCGCACTATGGCCGCTGACTGCCGGGTCGTCATCGTCACGCTGGATTCCCATCTGGCGGATGCCTACGTCCAGGCGCGCAGCGCACTGGCGCGGCATGGCGTGCAGGTGATCATGCACGTGGCGGCGGACTTCGGCAGTGATGCGGGTGCCGCAGAGCGCGCACGTCAGGATATCGCCACCGCGCATATCGTGGTCTGCACACAGCTCTTCCAGGAGGAGTACGCGAACGCCGTGTTGCCGGCCGTGCTGGCGCGGCGCGACGCGGCGGATGCGGTCATGTGCGCGCTGTGCACGCCCGAGCTGGTCAAGTGCACGAAGCTTGGCGCGTTTGACATGATGGCCGGGGAGTCACGCTCGGCCTTCTCGCCGCTCAACTTGCTGCGCAAGCTTCGCGGTGCGCGCAAGGACGGCAAGTCGAGTGGCGAGCGGCAGATGACGGCCCTGCGCACCATGGCGGGCCTGCTCAAGTTTGTGCCCGGTACGGCGCAGGATCTGCGCGCGTACCTGCTGCTCATTCAGTACTGGCTGGCAGGCAGCGCCGAGAACATCGAGCAGATGCTGCGCTACGTGGTGGGGCGCTATGCGGCGGGTCCGCGCAAGGCGCTGCGTGGTGCACTACCGGCCGAAGCCCCGGTGAGCTATCCCGAGGTGGGCCTCTGGCATCCGGATCTCAAGGGTCGCGGCATTGTGGAGGAGCTGCGTGAGTTGCCGCCGGCTCCATCGTCAACGCGAGGCAAGGACAAGCGCAGCGCCACAGGTACGTTGGTGTCGGGTACGGTGGGCGTGCTGGTGGGGCGCTCATACCTGCTGGCCGACAACACCGCGCACTACGCGGCACTCGTACGCGCGCTCGAGGCACGTGGGCTGCGAGTGGTGCCGGCGTTCGCCAGCGCGCTCGACGCCCGTCCGGCCATTGCCAAGTACTTCCAGGACGCCAAGGGACGCGGCAGCATTGATGCCCTAGTCAACCTCACGGGCTTTTCGCTCGTGGGTGGGCCGGCGTACAACGATGCGGCGGCGGCGCAGGCCGTGCTGGCTGAGCTGGACGTGCCCTATCTGACGCTGCAGACGCTGGAGTTCCAGACCATTGCCGAGTGGCAGCGGGATGCGCGTGGGCTCAATCCGCTGCAGGCGACGCTGCAGGTGGCCATTCCCGAGCTCGATGGTGCCATTGCCCCCACCGTGTTCGGTGGCAAGGGCGAGCCGATTGATGGCCGTCCCACGGCCTCTGAGCCCATTGTGGAGCGCGTGGAGCGTGCGGCGGAACGCGTGGCGCATCTGGTGTCGCTGCGCCGTACACCGCCGGCCGATCGCAAGGTGGCGGTGGTGCTGTTCAACTTTCCGCCCAACGCCGGCAACACCGGCTCGGCGGCCTATCTCGCAGTCTTCCCGAGCCTGCAGCGCACGCTGGCGGCCATGAAGGAAGCGGGCTACACGGTGGACCTGCCATCGAGCCCTGATGATCTGCGCGAGCGTCTCACGCAGGGCAATCGCGAGCGATTTGGTGCCCCAGCCAACGTGCACACGCGCATTGCGGTGGATGATCATGTGCGCCGCGAGCGTTGGTTGCCGGAGATCGAGCGCACATGGGGACCGGCGCCAGGCCGTCAGCTCACCGATGGGCAGTCGCTGTACGTGATGGGCGTGCAGCTCGGCAACGTGTTTGTCGGTGTGCAGCCGGCCTTCGGCTGGGAAGGCGATCCCATGCGGCTGCTGTTCGAAGGCGGCTTTGCGCCCACGCATGCCTTCAGCGCCTTCTATCGCTGGTTGCGCGAAGACTTCGCGGCCGATGCCGTGCTGCACTTCGGGACGCACGGCGCGCTGGAGTTCATGCCGGGCAAGCAGGCCGGACTCGATGCCACGTGCTGGCCCGATCGCCTCATTGGCGATGTGCCGAACGTCTACCTGTATGCCTCCAACAACTCGTCGGAAGGCACGCTGGCCAAGCGGCGCGGCAATGCCACGCTGGTGTCCTATCTCACGCCGCCCATTGCCAACGCCGGTCTCTATCGTGGGCTGCTGGAGCTCAAGAGCAGTCTCGACCGCTGGCGGCAGAGTGGCGGCACGCGGGCGGCCGATGCCGAAACGCTGGCCGCACTGATTCAGCAACAGGCGGTGGCCGTTGAACTGGCAGAGGCCGAACCGGCCTGGCCGTTCATTGCCATGGATGCGGAAGTTGCGCGGCTGCGCGATCGCCTGCTCGAACTCGAGTATGCGCTCATTCCCACGGGCCTTCATGTGGTGGGCGAGCCCATGGCGGCGCCGGCTCGGGTGGACATGCTGCTGGCCATGGCAGAGAGCGGGCGGCCCGAAGAGGAGCTTGCTGCATTGAGCGCGTGTTTTGCCGTGCAGTCGGCTGCATCTGATGTGGACGCCACGGCGCTTGTGGCCGACGCCATGCGTGCGGCCGTGAGCACATTGGTGGAAACGGGTGATGCCAAGCGCGCCGAACAGGCGGCCATGCGGGCGGCAAGTGCGCACGGGTTGCGCGTCGTGGATGCCGCGGCCCTGCGCCGTCACTGTGTGTTGCTGGCCGAGCTTGAGGCACACCTGCGCGAGGACCGCGAACTCTGCGGCATTCTCACGGCGCTCGACGCGCGCTACGTGAAGCCCGCGCCCGGCGGCGATCTGCTGCGCAACCCGCAGGTGCTGCCCACGGGCCGTAACCTGTATGGCTTCGATCCCTATCGCGTGCCCAGCGCTGCGGCCATGCTGGAAGGCCGGCGCCGCGCCGATCAGTTGCTGGCCCGACATGTGGCCGACAGCGGCAGTATGCCGGCTACCGTGGCCATGGTGCTCTGGGGCACGGACAACATGAAGAGCGAAGGCGCGCCGCTCGCGCAGGTGCTGGCCCTGATGGGTGTGGCGCCGCGCTTCGATGGTGTGGGTCGCCTGGCTGGTGCGCGCCTGGTGCCGCTCGACGCGCTGGGACACCCGCGGATCGATGTGGTCGTCACGCTCTCCGGCATCTTCCGGGACCTGCTGCCACTGCAGGTGCGCCTGCTGGCCGAGGCCGCGCTGCTGTGCGCCCAGGCGGACGAAGACCCGTCGCAGAACTTCATTCGTGCGCACGCGCTGGCCACGATGCAGGAGACCGGCTGCTCCCTGGCCGATGCCGCGCTGCGTGTGTTTTCCAATGCCGACGGCGCGTACGGTTCGAACGTCAACCTGCTCATCGAAACCGGCCGCTGGCAGGACGAGAACGAGTTGGCCGACCTGTTTGTGCAGCGCAAGGGCTTTGCGTATGGCGCCGACGGTCGGGCGCAGGCGCAGCCCGCGCTCATGAAGCGCGCGCTGTCCACGGCCACGCTGTCGTTTCAGGGCCTCGACTCCGTGGATCTTGGCGCCACCGACATCGATCAGTATGTGGAGTCGCTGGGTGGCATGACGCGCGTGATTGCCCAACAGAATGGCGGCCGGACTCCGGCCGTGTACCTCGGGGACTACGGGCAGGGCGCGGGTCGTGTGCGCACCCTGACTGAGCAAGTGGAACTCGAGTCACGCACCAAGGTGCTCAATCCGCGCTGGTACGAGGCGCAGCTGCAGTACGGATACGAAGGCGTGCGAAACATCGCGGGTCATCTCACCACCACCCTCGGCTGGTCCGCCACGGGCGGCAGTGGTGCGGTGCCAGGTTGGGTGTACACGGAAGCCACGCGCACCTTCGTGCTGGACGAAACCATGCGGCGCCGCCTGGCGGCCGCCAATCCGGATGCGGCGCTTGGACTGGCGCAGCGCCTGCTCGAAGCGAGTGATCGCGGGTTCTGGGAACCCGATGACGCCACGCTCGATGCACTGCGTGAAGCCGCTGCCGAACTCGAGGATCGCCTGGAGGGCATCCATACATGACGACCATTCGACTCCCCATTGTAGACGAATTCGGCGACGGGGAAGGCTCCGTGCAGGTCCACCAGGACGAGGCGCAGCGCATCGATGGCGCACTCGTGATTGCCGTGTACGGCAAGGGTGGCATCGGCAAGAGCACCACGTCATCGAATCTTTCGGCCGCCTTTGCCACGCTTGGCAAGCGTGTGCTGCAGATCGGCTGTGACCCCAAGCACGACAGCACCTTCACGCTCACCAAGCGCATGGTGCCCACGGTCATCGACGTGCTGGAAGGTGTGAACTTCCATGGTGAAGAGCTGCGCCCCGAGGACTTCATGTTCGAAGGCTACAAGGGCGTGCAGTGCATCGAGGCCGGCGGCCCGCCGGCCGGCACGGGATGTGGCGGCTACGTGACCGGCCAGACCGTCAAGCTTCTCAAGGAGCATCACCTGCTCGAAGACACCGACGTGGTGATCTTCGATGTACTGGGTGACGTGGTGTGTGGTGGGTTTGCGGCGCCGCTGCAGCATGCGCACTACTGTCTCATCGTCACGGCCAACGACTTCGACTCGATCTTCGCGATGAACCGCATCATCGCGGCCATCCAGGCCAAGTCGCGCAACTACAAGGTCCGATTGGGCGGGGTGATTGCCAACCGCTCGCGCGAGACCAACGAGATCGATCGCTTCAATGCCGCCGTCGGTTTGAAGACGATGGCGCACTTCAAGGATGTGGATGCCATTCGGCGCAGCCGGCTCAAGAAGAGCACCATCTTCGAGATGGGCGATGAGCCGGAAGTGTTGGAAGTGCAGCAGGAGTACCTGGCGCTGGCCAGACGCATGCTCAACGACGTGGAGCCACTTCCGGCTTCGCCGCTCAAGGACCGCGAAATCTTCGACCTGTTGGGATTCGACTGATGCCCGCGCCCACCACCATGACTCATTCCCCGACTCCAGGTCCGTCGTTTGATGGAACGCCGCCAGGGGGTTCGCACGCCGCATCGGTTTCGTACCGCGAGCGGCGGGCCTGGATCGGGGAGTACTTCGACCGCACCGCGGCCGATGCCTGGAAGGCTCTCACGTCAGACGCTCCGGTGTCGCGCGTGCGCGCCTCCGTGCGCGCCGGTCGTGACACCATGCGCGAAACGCTGCTGAGCTATCTGCCGCCCGACCTGCATGGCATGCGGGTGCTCGACGCCGGCTGCGGCACGGGCACGGCGGCCATGGCGCTGGCTGAGCGCGGCGCGGAGGTGGTGGCCATCGATCTTTCGCCGACGCTTGTGGAGCATGCGCAGGAGCGCGCGGAGGCTGCCGGTGCACCGCCCATCGATTTTCGTTCCGGTGACATGCTCGATCCGTCGCTGGGCACGTTCGACTACGTGCTGGCCATGGACAGCATCATTCACTACGAGCTGCCGGAAATGATGGCCGTGCTGACGGCACTCGCGCCGCGTGTGCGGGAGCGCATGCTCATCACGGTGGCCCCGCGCACGCCCATGCTCACGGTGATGCGGGCGGTTGGCCGGCTCTTCCCCCGCGCGGACCGCGCACCGGCCATCGTGCCGGTGTCCGACTACGCGTTCCGCAAGGCCTTTACCGCCGTGCCGGCATTGGAAACCTGGGGCATCGTGGGGACCCGTCTCGTGGAGTCGGGCTTCTATCGCTCGATGGCCATCAAGCTGCAGAACGCGTCGTTGCGCGGTGATGCCGCGCTTCAGCGCTGAACGTTCGACAATCCGAAGGAGACACGCGATGGAACCGATGACCTGGGGACTGCTGGCGGTTGCGGCAGGAGGCGCTGGACTGTGGTACGTGATGAAGCGTCGACGTGAGGTGGCCTGCACGGTCGACCTCGAGATGACGCATGACCACTTCCACGCACACGTGGACCTCAAGGGGGTGTACGTCGATCCCGGCGACGAGGTGCTGGTGCGCAATACGCCCAACCGCATCGCCTTCGGGACACAGACCACGTTCGACTCCAGCGCCGAAGTACGACGGGCCAGCTGGCTCAAGCGCCAGGTGGTGAAGCTCACCGGTGGCACCGCCATTCACGAACTCTACGAAGTCGGATTCGAAGGCTGACCTCCATGTACTCAACGACGACCGAACTTCCGGTGCGCCCGATCGTGGCGCCCAACGCCACCACCCAGGCGGCGCAGCAGGATGCGATGCTCAATCCGCGCTTCTACACCACGAACTTCGCGGAAATCGATGCCCTGCACATCACGCCCGAGAACCGCCGCATGTGGGATGACATGCTGGCCGAGTTCCGGCGTGATCCCAACAAGGATCACTTCAAGCGCTCGCCGGAGTTCGATGACGACTTCTCGTCAATGGACCCGGCCCTGCGCGAGCAGTTCATCGAGTTCCTCACCTCGTCGGTGACGGCCGAGTTCTCGGGATGCATTCTGTACGCCGAGATCAAGAAGCGCATCAAAAATCCGGATGTGCGCGATCTGTTCGGCTTCATGAGCCGCGACGAGGGCCGGCACGCCGGGTTCATCAACCACACGCTGCGCGACTTCAATGTGGCGGTGGACCTGAGCTTCCTGACGCGGGCCAAGAAGTACACGTACTTCCAGCCCAAGTTCATCTACTACGCCACGTACCTCTCGGAAAAGATCGGCTACGCGCGGTACATCACCATCTACCGCAACTTCGAGAAGCAGCCGGACAAGCGCTTCCATCCGATCTTCAAGTTCTTCGAGAACTGGTGCCTGGACGAGTTCCGGCACGGCGAAGCGTTTGCCGTGCTGATGCGCTCCAATCCGCATTTGCTGCAGGGCGTGAACAAGCTGTGGATTCGCTTCTTCCTGCTGGCCGTGTTCTGCACGATGTATGTGCGCGACCACGCGAGAAAGGAGTTCTTCGACTTCATGGGCCTCGACGTGGATGACTACGATCGCCGTGTCATCACGCTGACCAACACGATCAGCCGCCAGGTATTCCCGGAAACCATCGATACGGAATCGGAAGGATTCTGGGAGCTGCTCGATACCATGTGGAAGAACACCGAGGCCATGCGCAAGGCAGAGCAGAAGGGCGGACTGTTTGCCGGTGTCAAGGTGGCGGGCCTCAAGGCGGCCAACGCATTCACATTCCTTCGGCTGTTCCTGCGTCGCCCGCACCGGCAGGCCCTGCCGGCGGATGTACGCATGCAGCCGGTGTGGTGAGTACACAGGGCGTTCGTCATGTCCAAACCCGCTGAGCTTCCGGTGCGCCTCTGGCGCTCGATTGGCACCCGATGGATGCCGTTTGCCGATGTGGGCAGCGAGGACGTACCGCTTTCGCGGCTCTTCCGCCTATCGCTGTTCCAGCTGGCCGTCGGCATGGTGCAGACGTTGTTCGTGGGCACGCTCAATCGCGTGATGATCCTCGAGCTGCGTGTGCCGGCGTCACTGGTGGCCATCATGCTGGCCATTCCACTGCTGGCGGCGCCGTTCCGGGCGCTGGTGGGCTTCAAGTCGGATACGCATCGCAGCATCCTCGGCTGGCGGCGGGTGCCCTATCTGTGGATTGGCACCCAGCTGCAGTTCGGCGGCTTGGCCATCATGCCGTTCGCTCTGCTGCTGCTGTCGGAGAAGGGCAGCGGCGGACCGGTGTGGATTGCCTACGTGGCGAGTGCGGTGGCCTTTTTGCTGGCTGGCGCCGGCGCCCACACCACCCAGACGGCGGGGTTGGCGCTGGCCACCGACCTGGTGAACGAGGACAAGCGGCCGCGTGTGATTGCGCTGATGTACCTCATGATGCTGGTGGGTACGCTGGTGAGTGCGCTCATTCTTGAACAGCTGCTGCAGCCGTTCTCGTCGCTGCGGCTCATTCAGGTCATTCAGGGTGCGGCGCTGTTCACGATCGTGGTCAACGCCTTCGCGCTCTGGAAGCAGGAAGCCCGGCAGCGTGGTGTGGTGGAATACAAGAAGGGCGAGCGTCGCCCCCAGTTCCGCGAAGCATGGCGGACTTTTGCGGCCGGTGGTCAGGCGGTGGGGCTGCTGGTGGCGACGGGCCTCGGATTCTTCGCCTTCAATCTCCAGGATGTGCTGCTCGAGCCGTACGGTGGCGAAGTCCTGCATTTCACCGTGGCCGGTACCACAGCGCTGACGGGCATCATGGCCTTTGGCGCGGTGCTGGCCTTTGTGTGGAGTGCCACACAGGACCGCACGGTGAAGGCGCCGCTGCGTCTGGCGTCGCAGGGCGTGGTGGTGGGTCTGCTGGGTTTTGCCATGATCACGGCCGGCAGCATGATGAGCAGCAATCCCATCTGGGCGCCGTTCTTCTTTCGCTTCGGCGTGATGCTGATCGGATTTGGCGAGGGACTGTTCGGTGTGGGGACGCTGTCGTTTGCGATGGGTATGCGTGATGCCACGCAGCACGGCATTGCGCTTGGCGCATGGGGCGCGGTGTTCGCCACTGCAGAAGGTCTGTCGTTCGCGTTGAGTGGCCTCATGAAGGATGCATTGTCGCACCTCGGTGCCACGCAGCCGGTCGGGAGTTGGCTGGCGCAGCCCGCTGCGCCCTATACGGCAGTGTATGGCACGGAGATCGTGGTGTTGCTGATCACGTTGGTTGTTCTGGGCACGGTGGGTCGCCGCGCGGCGAACCAGGTGTCAGTTGGAGTTGCACGCCCCTTCGGTCTCGCGGACATCCCGGCGTGACCGTTCACCATTCCACCGGAGTCTTTACATGATGGACTATCTCGATGGTGCCCAGATCGCGTTGTACGCGTTCTGGTTGTTTTTCTTCGGGTTGATCATCTACCTCCGCAAGGAAGACAAGCGCGAAGGGTATCCGCTCGAGTCGCCGCAGGGTCCGCGTGAGGGTTGGCCGAAGCCGGCCACGCCGAAGTCCTACATTCACCGCCACCACGGCGACGAGGGCGCACACTGATGTCCAGCGTCAAGTATGTACCGGCCGACGGCTACAACGGCTCGCCGGTGGTGCCGACAGGCAACCCCATGATCGATGGGGTTGGACCGGCCGCGTGGAACGAATCGCGGCGTGATGAGCCGGACGTGACGTATGATGGGCGTCCGAAGCTCGTGCCCATGCGGATGGACGCCGGGTTCAGCATCGCGAAGGGTGATCCCGATCCGCGCGGTCTGCCCGTGGTGGCAGCCGACAAGGTGGTGGCCGGCAAGGTCGTCGACGTGTGGGTCAATCGCTCGGAGCCGCAGGTGTCCTTTTACGAAGTGCAGCTCAGTGGCAGCGAGCGTCGGGTGTTGCTGCCGTCGGGCTACGTGCAGTGGCCCAACTTCGGGCTGTGGGGCAACGATCGTCTGCTCGTGAAGGCCATCACGTCGGCGCAGTTCGTCAACGTGCCGGGCACCGCACGCGAGGATCGCATCACACTGCTCGAAGAAGATCGCATTTCGGCGTACTACGCCGGCGGTCATCTGTATGCCACGTCATCCCGCGCCCAGCCGCTCATATGAACCCCGCACCACAGGCCTCCGATGCGCCGCGCTACATTCGCGGCGTTCCGCATGCGCTTCCCGACGGCGAGCATCTGCTGTGGGAAGGGGCCCCCTCGATGCGCGGCGTGGCCACGCATGTGTTTCACTGGCGTCTGGTGTTGGCCTACTTCGTGGGCATGCTCACGCTATGGGCCCTGACCACCGAGACGCCACGTGGGACGGAGGTCTGGTGGTCGCAGGCCACGCTGCGCCTGGCGCTTGGCGTCTTCGTGATGCTCTGCGTGCTCGGACTCTCGAAAGCGGTGGCCAGCACCTCGTGGTATGCCATCACGTCGCGTCGCGTGGTGATGCGTGTGGGCATGGCGTTCCCGATGTCCATCAACATCCCGTTCACCCTGCTGCATACGGCGGGTCTGGGCGTGTTTCGCGATGGCAGCGGTCAGGTGTCCCTGGGCCTGGTGCCGGGACAGCGTCTTGCGTACATCGCGCTGTGGCCGCACTGCCTGGTGTGGAACATCAATCATCCGACGCCGGTGTTGCGTGGCCTCGAGCAGCCGGAAGCGGTGGCGCGGGTGCTGGCCACGGCGGTGGCTGACGCGGCCGAAGCTGATGCCGCGAGTGGCATGGCCGATTCCACGACGCGCATCGAACGTGGCGCGCCCGGTCGCTCCGCGATTCGGCAGACGCGCACCGCGCCGGCGGGAGCATGAGCATGGATATGCGACGTCAGGCGCCCGGTGTGATTTTCGAGCCGGAACCAGGAGAACGTCCGGGTGCACCACCGACGTTGGTGGTACCCAAGCCCGCACTGATCATGGCCGGCGCGCTGGTCGCGCTGGTGATCGGTCTGGCGGTGTCGGCGCGGCACTTCGAAGTGGGGGCGTTCCGCGAACGTCCGACGGAAGTGCTGCAGCAGCGCAGTCTCCGATTTGAAGATGCGCCCAATCAAGGCATTGGGGTCATCGATGCGGCCAGCGGCAAGACGGCGGTGGTCCTCGAGCCGGGCAGCAACGGCTTCCTGCGTGGTTCGCTGCGCGCCCTGACGCGAGCTCGCAAGGCGGCCGGCATCGGAGCCAGCGAACCATTTCGCCTGGTGCGGTATGTCGATGGTCGTCTGGTGCTGCATGACGACGCCACGGGGCAACACGTGACCGTGACGGGCTTTGGTCCGACGCAGGTGGAAAGCTTCGACAATCTGCTCAAGGAGAAGCCGGGGCAGGGGCCAGCACCGGTTGCGCCGTACATTCCGATTGGCGTTGGGCGGCGGTGAGGATCTGAGCTGGGCCGGGGATGTGAGGGAACAGAAGGTGTGAGGATCGGAGGATCGAAGGAAATGAGGCGGGCCCGGGCGACACCATGCTGTACGGTGTCGCCCGGGCCCGCTCTCTTGTCCCTCAAATCCTCTGATCCTCACACCTTCTGTTCCAACGCATCCTGCTGCCGCGCGATGCCGATCAGTTGGACCCCGCACTCCCCGACGAAGCACGTGGCATGGCCGATGGTGCAGGCGTCGCTGTGCTATCGGTTGCCGCAGCGGCTGCGCTATCCGCCGGCAGCCCAAGCCCCGGGAAGGGTTTGCCGTTCCAGTCCGCACGACCCCAGAGGGCGGGGAAGTCCTTCGTCATCTGCGCACCGTAGAGCGGCTTGTACGCCCCGTTGTGGCAGGTGATGCACTGCGCCTTCGGTGCGTCACCCATGGCGCCCAAACGGACCGCGGGATACACGGGCTGCAGGGGAGCGAGGTAGTTCTGATTCACGTCACGCAGCATCATGATGCCGTGGTAGGCCTTCACGCGTGCCGGCGGAGCCTGGTTCCAGCTCGCGAACTGCCGTGAGTTGTGGCAGTAGGTGCAGTTCACGCCCAGCGACTTCGACTGCGAGATCATGAGCGCGTAGGTCCACTCCGTCTGCTTCACCGAGCTGCGGTTCTCGGGCGTGGGCGCGACGTTCTGCGTGATGACCCGCGCGCCGTTGCGATCGAGATAGTGGCGCAGGTAGTCCGTCTGCTTGCTGTAGAACCACAGACCATTGGGCAACGGCTTGCCCATGTGGCAGGTGTAGCAGGTGACGCCGGTGTTGGCCACGTGCTGCTGGTACTGCCCGTTGATCTGCCGCGTCATCTGCAGCATGCGGCGCGCCACGAGCTTCGTGTAGAGCGGCGCCCCGTTGGGCAGGGTGTCGCTGGCCATGTTGGCCAGGTTGTGGCAGTAGGCGCAGTTGCCGGTGCCGGCCACCCAGGTGCTCATCGCAATCATCGTGCGGTTGAACTCCGCCACACTGATGTCGTTGAGCACCTGCACGTTCTTCCAGGGCAACGGGCCCGGCGGAGACTCACCGGCCGGAGGCGGCGGCGCCGGAATGTTGACGGTCGCGAACTTGGCCTTGAGGTCACCGCGGTCATAGCCTTGCTCCATGGCGGTGCCGCGGTACCCGACCTGCACGCTGTCCGTCTTTCCGTCACCGCATGCCCCGACGACCACGAGGGCGAGTGGAGCGACGCGCCGCATCGCCATAGCGCGAATCTTGATCACGGAGTGTTGCCTCCAGGAGGCGTCGTCGTGGCGGCTGCGGGCGTGGCCGCCGCCGTGGAATCCGTGCGCAGAGAGTCGGCCGACAGCGAGTCCGTCAGCATGGCGGCCGAGTCGGGCATCATGGCCGGCTGCGGCACCACGTAGGTGGGGAAGCTGTCCGGCGTCGTGCCCTGATACTGGCCGCGCAGGAACTCCTTCTGGTCGGGCGCAATCACGTTCTGGTCGGGATATGGCGCCACGAGGCCGTGCTTCACGCCCCAGAGGTACCAGTTGTCCACGACGGTGCCGGTGAGCAGGATGCCGATGCCACCCGTGAACGTGGTGAGTACGGCAAACCACCAGGCCCAGCGATGGATGGACTCCATCGTGGCGTTGAATCCCATGCACCAGCGCCAGAAGAGCATCGAGCGCTCGGCCGCGGTACCACGATCGGTGATCTGCTCAATCTCGTTCTGACCACCCATGCGAGCCACGGCCAGGATGGTGGCGCCGTGCATCGCGAACAGCACGGCCGAGCCGTACAGGAACGCAATGGAGAGGGCGTGGAACGGATTGTAGTAGAGGTTCCCGTAGCGAATGGAGAATGCTGATGTCCAATCGAGGTGCGGGAAGAGACCGAACGGCACCATCTCGCTCCAGCTGCCGACGAGCAACGGCTGGATGAAGAAGGTCAGGTACAGGAAGATGGCGCTGGCAAAGGCCCAGGGCAGGTGCGTGCCCATCTGCAGGGCGCGAGCCCGGCGATAGACGCGGATCCACCAGAGGAAGATGCTGAGCGTCAGGAAGAAGCCGGCCATGAGATACCAGCCACCCTGATCAAGCGGCGGCAGGCGCAGCCCGTACTGCGGTGGCGGGGGCTCGAGCGCCAACCACGGGAGCTGGCGGACAAACTCCACCGGATCCCAGCCCACCGACCGCCACATGTTGAGCCCGATGATCTCGAACGCAATGAAGCCGAAGATCAGCGAGAGAATGCCGGCCCAGCCAAGATAGATCGGACCGATCTGCGCATCGCCGAACTTGCCGGCGAGCGAGTTGAAGAAACCGGTCCCATATCGCTGGCCCGTGGATTCGTCGATCGGGATGCCCGGATCGGGCACCGTACGAATCTGGACGCGAGTGAAGAGGTTCTGATATTCAAGCACGGTGTCGGCGCCTCACTTCCAGATGGGAAGGTTGAGCCACCAGTTCCACCACTCGGGCCAGCCCTTTGCCCAAAACGGGCCAGAGATGACGATGCAGATGGCACTCCACACCGCCGCGCCGACCGCGAGGAACAGGCCGAGACGGTGAATGCCGATGGCACCGATCGAGTAGCCGACCAGGTCGCGGAAGAAGACGTTCTCCTGTTCACTCGTGCCCACGGGAGTGCCCTTGGGCGGGTTGGTCACCGAGAGAATGAGTGACCCATGCATCGCGAGTGCGAGGCAGTTGGTGAAGAAGAACGTCACGGCGATCATGTGCGCCGGATTGTAGTGGAAGTGGAGGTACTGGTACCCCACGTTCGACACCCAATCGAGGTGCGAGAAGATGCCGTAGGGGAAGCCGTGCCCCCAGGCTCCCAGCAACAGCGGACGAACCACAACAAGCGTCACATAGGCCAGGACTGCGCCGCCGTACGCCCAGGGAATGTGCATGCCCATGCCGAGCTTGCGGGAGATCTCAGCCTGTCGCAGCGCCCAGGACCCGAATGCACCGACGGCACACATGGTGATGATTTGCCACAATCCCCCTTCACGGAGCGGGGCGAGCCCCAAGCCGTACTTGAGGTCGGGCGGCGCAATGTTGATCTGCCACAGGTTCCACGTGGGGCCCATGGCCGCGCCCCACACGCAGAGCAGCGTGCCGAGGGTGGCGAAAAAGATCGTCGTGACGCCAAAAAAGCCGACGTAGAACGGACCGAACCAGAAATCAAACAGATCTCCGCCGATCAGCGTGCCACCACGGACACGGTACTTCTTTTCGAAGCTCAGCATCGCCATGGGCGATATCTCCGGACGCGCAGAGAGGAGGCTGCGGGGGGGAAGTTCCAGCACCAACGCGAAAGGCAGGGTCCTGCGGCGAGTCTGCCGGGGCTGGCGTCGCACTGACACGTGCGAGGCGCCAGCCCGGCAACGACGCGCAACGTGTTATCGGCCGGGCGGCAGAGGCGACATTTCTGCCGCGCTTGCCGGAGCCGATGCCCCGACGGGCGCCTGGTCAGCAGGCAGGGTACCGTTCTCGATCCACGAATACCGTTGCGAGCTGAGCAGGATGAAGTGAATGACCAGCGCCAGCACCGCCAGAAAGCCAACCATGGCCACCATGACGCGCCGCGGGTCAAACATCAACCAAATGCGGTGCATACGACGTTGTCCTCAAAGAAGAGTTGAAGCCCTTCCACCGTACCCGGAGAGTCCGGGCACGCGACGTGGGTAGGCTGACGTGTGGGTCAGCGTACCGACGCCGGAGGTGCCTTTGCCGCGTACTCCATCTTCTTGTACTTCGGCCAACCGGTGATGCTGTACGCCCATACGTGAATGATGAGCGCCAGACACGCGAGGAATGCCCCGAGGGCACCCATGATCACCTGTGGATCGTTACCAACCCAGATTCTGTGCATGTGTTCTCCAGCCTGAGAATCAGAGGGTTAGAACCACGGGCGCCACATCCACGCCAGGAAGTGTGCCGCTGCTGCCACCACGATGTAGCCCATGGTGCCGGTGACGAAGTAGCCATGAAAGCGCCGCGCTTCGTCTTCCGTCATTCCGTCCTTATCGGACATCTCTGCCTCCGGGGAATGTTTCGGTGCGCCGCGCACGTCCCGCGCGGCTGGGATGCCGGCCCGCTATCGGGCAGCGACTTGGTAGGATGAAGTGTAAAGTGTTCCTTACGGTTCCGGGCGTCAAGCACGATTTACGCTTTTCGCGCAACTTTCTTTCGCTGAGCCGTGTTTTGCCCACCTTTGAGGCCTTGTGACCGGTCCCCTTCCCCCCGAAATCGCTCCACCAGCCGATTGGCCGCTCCGGGACGCCTCGCAGTTCGTGCTCACCGAGCGTTGGCGCTGGCACGTCCAGCGCCTGGGCGCCGACCCCCGAACGGCGCCATGGCTGCTCCTGCTGCATGGCACCGGAGGCAGCACACACGAGTGGGCCGATGTCGCGCGTGCGCTCGCCCCACATGCCCACGTGCTGCTCTGCGATCTGCCGGGACATGGCTTCACGACACCGCGGCACTCCGATGAGGCCATGGTGTCGCAGGGCTCACCCTATTCGCTCGTCGGCATGACGAATGCGTTGTGCGAGCTGCTTGGGCAGCTGACGCGGGGGGCCGAGGCTTCCGTGCCGCCTCACGCTCCACCGCTGCTCCATGTGGCAGGGCATTCGGCCGGCGCCGCCGTGGCGCTGCAGTTAGCGTTGCAGATGCCGTTGCCGACTGCATCGACCACACCGGCTGCGGCGCAGGGAGAGGCCGCTGCGTTCGATCAGGACGCGCCAACACCCTCATGCCACATTGCGGGCGTATTGGGCGTCAATCCGGCGCTGGTGCCACCACCGGCTGCGATGGTGCACGGCATCCTGCCATGGCTCGCGCCGCTCATGTCGTCGCCGGTGACGCGCGATATCCTGCATGCTGCGCAGCGCGGACTCTCGGGCGTGCCGGGACTTGGCAGCATGCAGGAGGCGCTGGGGCACATGGCTCTCCACGCCATTCTCGACTCCACCGGGTCTTCCCTGTCTGAAACATCGCGCCAGGCCTACCGCCGACTCTTCGCCGAACCGCGCCATGTCTGGTCGGCCATGCAGATGATGGCGCATTGGGGCCTGCCGGCACTCATGCCGAGGCTCGCCGACCTGCGCTGTCCGGTCACACTGCTTGTTGCGCGCGACGACCCGTGGATTCCCGTGCGCGCACTCGAGGCCCTGCATCGCCAGCATCCCGCATGGACGTGCCGTGAGACGACCGGCGGGCATCTGCTGCCGGAGACCAGCGCAGAGCTCGTAGCGCGCGTGATTGCCGAGCAGTGCTTTCGTACCAATCGATAACAGATCACGCAGAAAGGAGGACGCAGAGTGCGCGGAGGCAGCACCTGAGAATTGTCACTTCTTGTTGTAGATCCGTGCCGTTTCCGCTCAATCCGCGTCATCCGCGACAAGGCAGTTCAACCCCGACCGCCAATCTCTGCGAACTCAGCGGTTCTCCGGATGTTCTCTGCGTAAGCTGTTGGCCAACCGGCGGCTGCATTGAGGCAAGGCCCCACGCGCCGTACCAGCGGCCAATCCAGTCAACAACCTTGTCGCGGATGGCACGGATTGAACGGAAACGACACGGATGAACAGCCACGACATCCTGTCGTTTCCGTTCAAATCCGTGTCGTCCGTGGTAATCAGTTCACCGCGTTCGCGGCGACGGGCCAAGTCAGCGCGCCACACCCTGCAACGCGCGGCGACTGGCCAGCACGTGGTCACGCGTGACGAGCGTGTCGCCCAGCTCGCGCGCGTCGGCTTCGGCTGCATCACGCAGCCGCTTGGCCGCCGAAATGCGGATGAGGATGGGGAAACTCTCACAGATCTCGTCAAACAACGCCTTGGCGTCATCGTCCCACGGCAGCTCCTGATGCAGGCGCGAGGGCGTGGCGTCGATCTTGTCCATCTCCGTGCCCAGCGGGAGAATGTGAAACAGCGCATCGAAGAGCTGGTTGCACACTTCCTGGATCAGATACGTGGCGCCGCTGTAGCCCATGAACGGCGTGCCCACATGGCGGCGGATAATCGCCCCCGGGAACGAGGCCGGGACGTACATGGTGCGTGCGCCGCACTCGGCCGCATACATGCGCTCGTTGTAGCTGCCGAACAGCACGAGGGGCGGCGTGGTGCGAATCGCCTCACGCACCGCGGCATTGTCCGGTTTGACGCCGGGGCGGCGCGCAAACGAGAAGGTGCAGGGCAGCCCCATCTCCGTCTCGAGAAAATGCCGCACACCGCGCGCATACGTCTCGTTGGCCACGATGGCGAAGCTGGCCGTGCCGAAGAAGTCCTGTGTGACCGAGCGCCAGAGATCCCACACCGGCTTGATGGTCGTGTGCTTCTCGCGCTCAATGAATGGCTCGGGGTCGAGCCCCAGGAGTTCGCCCAGCGAACGCAGAAAGCGGGTCGTGCTGTGCAGGCCAATGGGCGCCTGCAGATACGGCACGTCGAGGTCTTCGCACAGCATGCGGCCAAACTCGCGATACATGCAGATGTTGACGTCCGCATCGACCAGTCGCGGAACGTCCTGCATGTGGCTACCCAGCGGGAAGACCATGTTGATCTCGGCGCCGATGCCTTCAACCAGACGACGGATCTCGTGCAGATCGCTGGCGGTGTTGAAGTAACCGTAGATGGGGCCGATGATGTTGACCCGGGGCTTGTCGCCCGGCTGCTTCTCGCGGCGTTTGGGTCGCACGCCCTTCTTGAGACCGTATTCCGTCCACAGCCAGTACATGGCGCGATTGGCGGCCTGCCACTGATCCTCGTCGATGGTGCGGGGCAAGAAGCGCTGAATGCCGGTGCCTTCGGGCGTTACACCGCCACCGATCATTTCGGCGATCGAGCCCGTGACCACCACAGAGGGCAGCTCAGGGTCGAGTGTGCTGTGCGCGCGTTTCATCGCGCCTTCCGTGCCGTGCTGTCCCAGCTCTTCTTCACCCAGCCCGGTGACGACAATGGGCAACTCGTGCGGAGGCAGGCCATCGGTGTAGTGCAGCACCGAGGTGACCGGCAGGTTCTCGCAGCCCACCGGACCGTCGATGACGACCTGCAGGCCCTTGATGGCCGTGAACACGTACACAGCGCCCCAATAGCCACCGGCACGATCGAGATCGAGAATGAGCGTCATATGTTCACGTCCTCAGACCATCTCTTCGGCTTTGCGCTGACGCGCCAGCTTGACGAGGTGTCGCTTGTAGTGCTCGCGGAACTCCGGACGGTCCTCGGGCACTTCGCTCCAGACGCCGGCCTTGAAGCCCTGACCGGTGTCGCCGAAGAACTCGCGCATCTCGTCAAAGCGTGCCTTGTTGCCGATGGCCGCGTTGACCACCTGCGCCAGTGATCCGGCACCGGCCGGGCCCATGAGTGGACGCGCCGAGATGAGGTTGGTGAAGTAGAGCGACGGGATGGTGCGCTCCTTGGCCTTCTGCACCACCGGCGTGGTTCCGATGGCGAGGTCGGGCTGGTACTCCTCCATGGCGGCCAGGTCCTGCTCGAGCGACGCCCGATACTGCACATGCACACCGCGCTGCGCCAGCCAATCGCGGTCCGCTTCGCTGTACGGGGTGCGCGGGCAGGCCGTGCCCACGTAGCGCACATCGGCACCGGACTCCACCAGCAGCCGCGCCACGAGCAACTCCGAGCCCTCGTAGCCGCTGAGCGTGATGCGTCCCTTGATGGGCATCGCGCCCAGTGCGCCGCGAATGGCCGGCAGCACGCGCTGCTTGGTGGCCTCCACGAGTGCGGTGGGCACATTGGCCGCCGCGCCAATGGCCTCGAGCCAGGCCGCGGTGCCTTCGTAGCCCACGGGAGCGCTGCCCACGATGGGGCGCCCTGCGGCTTCAAACTCGCGATAGCTGGCCACGTAGAACGGATGAATGGCCGCAGCCACCACGCAGTCGAGCGCAGCATACAGCTCGCGCCATTCCCGCGTGGGGACCACCGGACCAGCCGCGAGCCCGAGCCCATCGAGCATCATGCCGATGCCCACCGGGTCGGCGGGAAACATCTCGCCGATGAGTGACACCGTGGGCTTCTGCGAGCGGCCACTGCGTGGCGCCTGCACCGGGCCCTGCTCGGCCTCCAGTCGCGCATAGCGCAGCATGGCACCGGCCAGCACGTCCTTGGCTTCCGCATGCGTGGGCACACCAAAGCCGGGCACGTCAATGCCGATGATGCGTACGCCGTTGATTTCCTTGGGCAGGATCTGCAGCGGCACGCCCGACGCGGTGGGCACACAGAGGTTCGTGATGACGATCGCGTCGTAGAGTGCCGGATCGGCCATCTGATACACGGCGTCGCGAATGTCTTCGAACAGCTTGCCGGTCACCAGCGACTCGGAGTTGAACGGCACATAGCCGACGGTGCGACGCGCGCCGTAGAAGTGGCTGGTGAACGTCAGGCCGTACACGCAACACGCGGAGCCACTGAGAATGGTGGCTGTGCGCCGCATGCGCAGACCCACGCGCAGCGAGCCGAACGCGGGGCACATGCTCTGCGGCTGATCGTGCGGACCTTTGGGATAGTCCTTCGCGTAGCGCTCGAGCACTTCACTCTTGCCCGCCGCCTGCGCGGCGGCGCGCATCTGATCGGCACCGGCGTGGCATCCCAAGCCGCCGGCCTGATCGCCGTCGTTCTGCATGGGCGTGGCCACGGCCGTGTCGTACTGCACTTCGTTGAGGCTGGACATCAACGGCTCCGGCGCCATCAGACGCTGTCGTAGACGACTTCGAGCGAGGGCTTGGACAAGTCTTCGCGGCCCACCATGTCGAACAGCGTGGCCGGTTCCATGACGAAGTCACGACCCGTGACCTCCGCCGAGAACAGGCTGAGCAGCTGATCCTGCGACTGCGGGCGAGGACGCACCGGCGGCGCATCCGCCACGTTCTGTGCGAGCTCGGCAAACAGCGAGCCCCACTCGCCATCGGGCTTGCCGATGATTTCGTAGCTGGCACTCTTGCGGCGGATGTCGTCGTGCGCGGGAATGCTGGCCAACACCGGAATGCCGGCGTTGTTGGCAAAGGCCTGCGCTTCGCCCGTGCCGTCATCCTTGTTGATGACCATGCCCGCCACGCCGACGTTGCCGCCGAGCTTGCGGAAGTATTCCACCGCGCTGCAGACGTTGTTGGCCACGTAGAGTGACTGCAGGTCATTGGAGCCGACGACGATGACCTTCTGGCACATGTCACGCGCGATGGGCAGGCCAAAGCCGCCGCAGACCACGTCGCCCAGGAAGTCGAGCAGCACGAAGTCGAAGCCCCATTCGTGGAAGCCGAGCTTCTCGAGTGTTTCAAAGCCGTGAATGATGCCGCGTCCGCCGCAGCCGCGACCCACTTCGGGACCGCCAAGTTCCATGGCGTACACCCCGTCGCGCTTGAAGCAGACGTCACTGATGGACACCGCCTCACCCGCCAGCTTCTTGCGGCTGCTGGTCTCGATGATGGTGGGGCAGGCCTTGCCACCGAAGAGCAGCGAGGTGGTGTCCGACTTGGGATCGCAGCCGATGAGCAACACCTTCTTGCCCTGCTGCGCCATCATGTAGGAGAGATTGGCGAGCGTGAAGCTCTTGCCGATGCCGCCCTTGCCGTAGATGGCGATGATCTGCGTTTCCTTGGTCACGGGGCCGGTGTGCACGGCGGCCGTGTCGTCGGATGGGGTGGCCGCTTCCTCGCGGACGTTGCGATGCAGTTGATGCAGGCCGTTGTCGATCATGCCGCTCTCCAGTCGAGAATCATCTTGACGCAGGTGGGGTCGCCGAACGCGGTGGCATACGCATCAGCGGCGCGGCTGGCCGGCTCGCGATGCGTAATGAGGCCGTCGAGATCGAGTCGCCCGGAATTGGCGAATTCGGTGATGGCGCGCAGGTCCGCCTCCTTCCACTGCGCGGCGACCCGTATGCGGGCTTCCCGCAGAAAGGCCGGCGGAAACGCAAACGACACGGGTTCGCTGTAGAACCCGCCGAGCACGATCTCTCCGCCGGGCACGAGCCGGGCAATGAGTTGATCGAGAATACCGTCGGCGCCACTCACATCGCAGATGACGCGATAGCTGGTGGTGGGGTCGTCGTCGGGATGCAGCACCTGATAGCCGCGTGCACCGCTCATGCGGACGGGATTGGTTTCCCACACCGTTGGCGGGGGCGCACCATACAGCACGCAGAGCCGCGCGATCAGTCGGCCCAGCGCACCGTGTCCGACGATGAGTTGTGGCAGACGATAGAGGTGCCGGGCCGGGTCGGGCTCGAGACAGTGATGCGCCGTGGCAGCCAATGCGAACAGGGCACCACGCTCGCCGAGGTGGTCTGCCAGACCAATCGTGCGCGCGCCAGGCACCACCACATGGGCCGCCTGTCCACCAAACAGTCCGCGGGCTTCGGTGAAGCCCTTGGAGCCCGGCACATACACGACATCACCCACTGCACGGCCAGAGTCCGCACCGGCCTCCTGCACAATGCCCACGCCTTCGTAGCCGGGAACGAGCGGATAGCCCAGGCCGGGGAAGGGTGGCATGCGTCCGGTGAAGAGCAGTTTCTCGGTGCCCGTGCTGATGCCCGAGTACTGCATGGTCACCACAACATCAGTGGCGGTGGGGTCGACGAGGGTGAGTTCACGCAACGCGAGATGCGTGGGCGACTCGAACACCACGGCCATGGTCTGACGCGTCGATGATGCGTTGGGCGACGCATTGGGTGCGTACATCAGGCCTCCGCCACGATGAGACCGGTCTGGATGGGAAAGCGCGTGCGCACTTCGCGACTCTTGCGGAAGCCGGCCTGCTGCAGCATGAGTTGCAATTCGCTGGCGCGTCGCGCGCGGCCCTTGCCCATGGCCAGCAGGTAGAACGAGAAGTAGGCATCACCCACGGTCTCGGCGCCACGCGCACCGGCCAGCGCTTCGGCAATGATCAAGGTGCCACCGCGGGGCAGGGTGGCGCGCACGCGCTGCAGCAGTCGCATGACTGAGGCATCGTCGTGGTCGAGCAAGACCCGCACCAGCGAGCACACGTCGGCGCCGGTGGGCAGCGGATCGGTGTGGAAGTTACCGCCGTGACAGACGCTGCGATCGCCGAAGCCGGCATTCGCCAATCGCGTGCGTGCCCGCGCGGCGACTGCCGGCAAGTCGAAGAGCTGCAGTTGCAGATGCTGGTGCCGCTCTCCCGCATGCGAAAGAAAGACCCCCTCTCCACCGCCAACGTCGAGCAGACATTCGTGCCTGGAGAGGTCGTAGGCATCGAGCACGTCGTGCGCCACTGGCGGCAGTGTTGCCGCCATGATCTCGGAGTAGGCTTCGACGCGTGTGTCGCTGATGGCCTGTGGGCTCGGCGCGTCGGCGTAGGACCAGTAGCGCGAGAGCTCGGTGCTGAAGTTGGAGCCTTGCTTCAGCAGCGACACCGGATCGGCGAGGTCGTCATAGGCCAGACGATGATGGCGAATGAGCGCCAGCAGGCCCGTGTTGTGCACGACCGGTGCGCCGAGCGGCCCCAATGCAACCCGTCCATGGCGTCGGTTCGCCAGCAGGCGGAGCGATACGGCCGCATTGAGCAGACGTTCCGTGCTCGATGGCGAGAGACCCGTGAACTGGGCAATTTCAGCGCGGGTGCGCGCACCGTCCGCAAGGAACTCGAAGAGGCCCAGTTCCACGCAAGCCAGCAGCGTCTGCGTATAGACGAACCCGGACACCACGTCGAAGAGTTTTCGACTTCGGTATCGCGTGACCGGCGCGGTGAGCGGAAACCTCGCGCTCCAGCGCTGAAAGGCGTTAGTGGCTACCAGCCGGTTCCATCGATCACGGACCCGCTCCCACCATGGAGCCGGCGGCAGCGCGTGGTCGACGAAACCCGTGGCGGGCAGGGGCATGGGACGGGAGGCGGGCGGAGCCGCCGTTGCCGGAATCGCCTGGTCGGGTGGGGACACATTCAGACGATAGGCTCGGGACCGGAAAGTGTCAAGAAACGTGTACACTTTTCGCAATTCATAGTGTCAACATATTGCGACACTTTGCGCCGAACCGTAACATAGAAGGAGGGGCCGCCCGGTTCAGGGCGTCCCGCCCTTCCTCCATATATGTCCCCGGACCACCTACGGGGAATGCTCGGGACTCCCTGATGCGACCAGTCTATCCGTTCAGCGCCATCGTCGGCCAGGACGAGATGAAGCTCGCCCTGCTCCTCGTCGCCACGGACCCCTCGATCGGTGGGGTGATGGTGTTCGGCGACCGCGGCACGGGCAAGAGTACCGCGGTTCGTGCGCTGGCCGGGCTTCTGCCACCCATGAAGGCGGTGCAGGGCTGCAAGTATGGCTGCGATCCGAATGCCAACGGGTCCCGCTGCGAGGAGTGTCGCGACCGATCGGCCCAGGGGCCGGCGCTGCGCAGCCATCTCGTGCCGGTGCCCATGGTGGACTTGCCGCTCGGTGCCACCGAAGACCGCGTAGTGGGGGCGTTGGATCTCGAGAAGGCCCTCACCACCGGCGAAAAGGCGTTCGAGCCCGGTCTTCTGGCCCGCGCGCACCGGGGCTTCCTGTATGTGGACGAGGTCAACCTGCTCGAGGATCATCTCGTCGATCTGCTGCTCGACGCCGCCGCCACGGGTGAGAATGTGGTGGAGCGTGAAGGCGTGAGCGTGCGGCACCCGTCGCGTTTTGTGCTGGTGGGCAGCGGCAATCCCGAAGAAGGCGAGCTGCGTCCGCAGTTGCTCGATCGCTTCGGCCTTGCGGTGGATGTGCGCACCCCGACGGCCATCGCGAGTCGGATTGAAGTGATCAAGCGACGCGATGCCTTCGATCGTGATCCCGATGCCTTCATGACACAGTGGTCGCGGGCCGACGCCAAGGTGCGTCGCAGTCTCGAAAAGGCCCGCGCGCGTCTCGACGAGCTCGAGGTTGATGACCGCATCCTCGAGCGCGCGGCCACGCTCTGCAGTGCGCTGGGCACCGACGGATTGCGTGGTGAGCTCACGCTGCTGCGCGCCACGCGCGCACTGGCCGCCTACGAAGGCGCCGCTGCGGTAACAATGGCGCACCTGCGCGCGATTGCGCCCATGGCTCTGCGGCACCGCCTGCGTCGCAACGTGCTCGATGACACCGGGTCCACGACGCGTGTGGAACGCGCGGTGGCCGAGCTGTGGCAGGATGCCGTTGCCGCGGCCTGAATTGCGGCCTGAATTGCGGCCTGAATTGCAGGCTGACCAGCAGCTAGTGTTGCCCACGCACCCGGCGCCGCTCGCGGCGTTGTTGTTGGCAGTGGACGCGCGCGGACTGGGCGGCCTGCTGCTCGATCATCCCGTGCATGAGTCGGCACGGCTGCTGACGGACGCGCTGCGCGCGTGGATGCCGCAATACGGTCCCGGCCCCACACCACTGCGTCGCCTGCCCGCGGGCATCTCGGCGGATCGCCTGTACGGCGGTGTGGATCTCGCGGCCACGCTCACCACCGGTCGACTGGTGAGTGATCGCGGTGTGCTGGCTGCTGCTGATGGCGGTTTGCTCGTGGTGCCCATGGCGGAGCGCCTGGGTGTGCCGGCGCGGACCGCGCTCTGTGAAGTACTCGACCACGGTGAAGTGCTGGTGGCGCGCGATGGGGTGAACACCCGTCACGCGTCGCGCGTCTGCGTGGTGCTGCTCGATGAGTCGCACGAGGACGAGCAGGTGCATGCGGCGCTTTCTGATCGCCTGGCGTTCTGTGTGGCCATGGACGGCGACGCGCATGCACTGCTCACGCAACTCACCGCTCCCGCGTCGATGGCAACGCTGCGCACGCGGCTCCGCGATGCACGCGACCGTCTGGCGCGCATTTCCATGGACGATGCCTGGGCTGCGGAGCTCTGCACCACCGCTGCCGCCTGCGGCGTGGACTCGGTGCGAGCCAGTCTCTTCGCCGTGCGCTGTGCCCGCGCCCATGCGGCGCTGCATGGGCGACTGATGGTGACCGCCGAAGATGCCCAGGTTGCGGCGGCACTGGTGCTGGCACCTCGTGCCACACGGGTGCCCACGGCACCGCCGCCTGAAGCCGACGAGACCACCGCACCGCCTGAGCGCGACGCGTCACCACCCGATGCCTCGCCGTCTGACGCGCCGCCGCCGGAACCGCCGCGTGCGGACCAGACGGCGTCACACGATGAAGAGCAGGGCGCCCAGCAGGAACCTGCGCCCGAGGCGCTGCCGGCCGATTTGCTGCGGGCTGCCGTGGAAGCGGCTCTGCCCCCCGGGATGCTGCAGGCCTTGCTCGGACAGCAGAACCACGCGGGCACCGTGAGTGGTCGTGTCGGTGAGACGACCGCCAATCTGCTGCGCGGCATTCCGCGCGGTGCGCGTGGCGGCCTGCCGCGCGGCGGGGCGCGATTGCATCTGCTGGAGACGCTGCGAGCCGCTGCGCCCTGGCAGCGTGCGCGGCTCAAGGAGCGTTCGCTCGCGCGCACGTCGTCGGGGCAGGCCTCCGCACGCACGCCGCGTCTCAAGATTCGCCGGGAAGACTTCCGTGTCCGTCAGTTCCTCGAGCGCACCGGAACGACGGTGCTGTTTGCCGTGGACGCGTCCGGTTCGTCGGCGGTGCATCGTCTGGCGGAAGCCAAGGGCGCCGTGGAATTGTTGCTGGCCGAGAGCTATGCGCGGCGTGATCGCGTGAGCTTGCTGGCGTTTCGTGGCACCGGAACCGAAGTGCTGCTTCCGCCCACGCGCGCACTGGCGCGGGCGCGTCGCGTGCTGGCAGCACTGCCCGGCGGGGGCGGAACGCCCATGGCGACAGCCATCGACGCCGTGATAGGGCAGGGCCTGCAGATTCGTCGCAGTGGGAGCAGTCCGCTCATTGTCTTTCTCACAGATGGTCGGGCCAACATCGCGCGCGACGGCATGGCCGGTCGGGCGCGTGCCGAGCAGGATGCGCTGGCGGCTGCGGCGCAGTTGGCGGCGCAGCGTCTGCCGGTGCTGTTCGTCGATACCTCGCCGCGCGGCGAGCCCATGGCGCGTCGCCTCGCGGAGGCCATGCGCGCGCGCTATGTCCCGCTGCCGGTGAGCAACAGTGAGGCGCTGGGCATGCTGGTGAAGCAGACCAAACAGTTGTCGGCGGCCGGCAGTGGAGCGCGGACGTCGTGAGCCCGCCGCACGAGCTCCGCGTCGCACTCGATACCAACACGGCCTCCGCTCCGTCAGCCAGTGCCGTGAACTGGCGTTCGCCGCGGCGTGCGCGCTGGCATGCGTTGCTGCGTGCGCGCCAAACGGCCACGCTCGATACCACGGACATTGCCACCCGCGAGACGACGCTGCGTGTGGCGCTGCGCTCGTTCTTCGTGGTGGTGGCGTTCTGGTGGAGCGCGACCGGTGCGATCTTTGCGCTCGAGCGCACCCTCGCCACGCGGTCTCTGGGGCTGGCGCTGGCGACGGTGCTGGCCCTCTGGGGCGTATCGCTCATGCTGCTCGAACGCGACCGCGAAACGCCGTCCGCGGCACGTCGCAGTTTTCTGGGTGGTGCCTTTCTCTGGACCTGGGTGCAGGTCTTGTTTTACGGCGGGTGGCTTATCGGCCCCGAAGCGCTGCGCGCGGCCGTGCCCGCGCAGGCCCCGTCTTTCGGCTTTGCCCTGCAGGCCATCGGCGCCATGTTCTGGTATCAGTTGGCCATGCTGGCCGTTCTGGCTGTGGGCGCCATGCTGGTGCGAGGTCGCGTGAATCGTGTGGGGGCATGGACGCTGATGCTGTTCTGGGTGGTCCATCAGCTCGCGAGCATCAACATCTTCGTCGGCGTGGAGAATCCGGGGCGCGGCTTCTTCCCCGAGGCGCTGGTGTTTCTCGAGAGCTACTTCGGACCGCAGCGCAACAGCCTGTTCCTGCTGCTGTCGCTGGCCGCCGTATTGTGCTTCACGCTTGGCGTGGCGCTCCATGCCCTGCGCGGGCGCACCCCAGCGCTGCGCCAGAGCATGATGCTGCTCACGGTCATTGGCGCCCTGTCGGTGCTGGAGTTGGCGGTGCTGGGGGCGCCCATCAACATGCCGCTCTGGGAAGCCTTCCTCGCGGTGCGCGGCTACTGATCGTTACGGATCGGCCTTTTCGGGGTTTGTAGTGGATTCCGCTGCATCCGTGATATCCGCGAGAAGCCTTTACGAATGTGCCGACACACCGGCCCTCGCGGCGACGGTGAAATCGTCAACCGCTCACGCAAAGGGACGGAGAGCGCAGAGCCCGCAGAGAACCGCGGTCATGGCTGAACAGCCTTGACGCGGATTTCGCGGATGTGGCGGAAACAACACGGATTCGACAGCAGTCAACAAGAAGGTCGAGGGACTCCATTGCCCCTCTGCGGCCTTTGCGCCCTCTTTTCCTCTGCGTGGGCTGTTCACGATGTCAGCGCACGCAGAAGAAACGAGTGCAGAAAGTGCTTCAGCTTGCGCGGCGCAGATGCCGCACGGGGGCTGACCGGCCCGCCGGTCTGGTGTTGCTCTGGCCCCGCGTGCCACCGCTCGTTTGCTCGTCGGTGACAAAGGTGGAGACGGCCTGCGTGAGCCCTTCGGCCTTTTCCCGCAGTTCGACACTGGCTGCGCTGCTTTCTTCGGCGTTGGCCGCCACCGCCTGCGTGACCGTGTTGATGTGCTCGATGGCCACGGCAATTTGCGCCACGCCCTGCTCCTGCTGCGTGGTGGCCGCGGCCACTTCGCCAATTGACTCGCTGACCTGATCGGCCTGACGGGCAATCAGCGACAGACGGTCCAGCACCGTCTGGTTGAGTCGCACGCCGGCGTCCGCGCTGCTCACACTGGTCTCGATGAGCTGCGCGGTGTTCTTGGCGGCGTCGGCGCTGCGCAGCGCGAGACTGCGCACTTCTTCGGCCACCACGGCGAAGCCACGACCCGCATCACCGGCTCGCGCCGCTTCCACCGCGGCGTTGAGTGCCAGCAGGTTGGTCTGGAAGGCAATCTCGTCGATGGTCTTCACGATACGCGCCGTGGCGTCGGCGCCGGCCTTGATCTGACCAATGGCCTCGCTCAGTTGGCGCATGCCGTTCACACCATCGGCCGCCGTGGCGCGTGCTTCTTCGGCCGAACGCCGTGCATCGCGAGCATGCGAGGCACTGGTCTGCGTCATGCTGGTGAGTTCCTGGAGGCTGGCGGCGACTTCTTCCAGAGACGCGGCCTGACTCGATGCACCATCTGACAGCGTCTCGCTGCTTTCGCGCAACGCCACCGAAGTCTCCAGCATCTCTTCTGACGATTGCGTCACGAGCCGCATGGTCTGCCCGAGCTCCTCCATGGCCGCATTGAAGCTGGCAGCCACCTCGGCATTGCGGTCGTTGTACTGACCGGTGATGCGTACCGTGAGATCACCGCGGGCCAGGCGACCGAGGGCGTCGCTGATCTCGCCGAGGAAGCGCATGGCTTCACCCTTGAGCAACGTTTCCACACGCTCCTGCCGCGCGTTGGTCAGCGCGGTGATGACGATGGCGATGTCGGCCTGCAGCAGTCGATCGAAGGCCCGCTGGAAGCGGCGATACTCAGCCGGCGTGGCACCGCCCTTCTCCACGGCGATGAGCATGTGCTCGCGGATCACCTCGTACATGGCCACGTACCAGTTGGAATCCAGGTCGATGCGCTCGTGCACCTGCCCCACGTGCCGGCGATACTCCACGTACTTGTCATCCAGTCTGCCGGAGAACATGGCCAGCACATAGCGCGTGATGAGCGGGCGCTGCCGATCCACCGAGGTGTGCTTGTCGATGATGGCCTGGGTTTCCCGCGTGCCGGCAATGTGCTTGTAGAACTCATCGATCATTGGGTCGCAGGCCGCCTTGCACGCGTCTTCCCATACCCGGATGACTCCGAGGTCGTTTGGCGTCACCTGCAGGAAGTCGAGGCGTCGCCGCACGTCACCGTCCGTGATGGCGATTTCACCTTGGGGATACTGCCGCTCGGTGTTGGTCGGTTTGCGCGTGAAGAAGGACATGAGGGGGCCGGTCGGGGGAGGTCAACTGGTGCATAAGGTGCACGTTTTCAGGTGTCGACCGTTACACCGGCTGTCGCGCAGTTTCGCTGTCGGCACTGTGCAGTTCCTGTACGAAACACGGTGCAAACCGGCACCCGAGGCGCGCTACAAGGCTCAGCGTACGGTCGAGACTGTCTGAAGTCCGATCGGCCGAGACCGGCTCCTACTCGTACCGCAGCGCCTCAATGGGGTCGAGGCGGGCGGCCCGGCGTGCGGGGATCATGCCGAAGACAATGCCAATGCTGACCGAAACGACCACCGCAATGAGCGTAAGCGTGACGGGCACTGGCGCGTCGATGTCCATGGCCAGCGAGACCACCCGCCCAAGCGCCAGCCCGACCAGAATGCCAATGGCCCCACCAATTCCGGTAAGCGTGGAGGCTTCTACGAGAAACTGCACCAGAATGTCGCGTTTGGTGGCGCCCAAAGCCTTGCGCACACCGATCTCGCGTGTGCGACTGGTGACCGACACGGTCATGATGGCCATCACGCCAATGCCGCCCACCAGCAGCGCCACGCCCGACAGCACGATCATGACCAGAAAGAACACACCCGTGATGCTGTTGAAGGTGTCGAGAATCTGGTCCTGTGACACGAGGTCAAAGGTGTTGCCGTCACCGGGCCTGAGTCGGCGTGATTCGCGCAGGGTCATCTCCACCGCACTCTGCGCATCGCTCACGCGCACCCCGGCGCGCGGTTTCACGGGAATGAACAGGGCATTCGTGCGATCGATGGGATAGGCGCGGTCCATGAAGCGATAGGGCACGATGGCGCCGACGGCCTGGCCCGGCGGCGCAAAGATATTGCCCGGTTCGGCCCAGAGGCCGATAACCTCCAACGGACGTCCGCCGATCTGCACCGAACGTCCAATGAGGCGCTCCTGACCGTAGAGACGACGCGCGGTTTCCTCCTGCAGCACCACCACCGGCGCTCCCGCCGTGATCTCGGCCTTGGTGAACCAGCGCCCCTCCACCAACTCGCCACCCTGAATCTGGGTGAAGCCATCATCCGCGCCAAAAATGGCCATGCCCTGCGAGCGCACACCAGGCGACTCGATGCGCGCCAGCGTCTGCGCCCACAGCGACGCATAGGCAATCTCCGGCAACGCCTTGATGCGCTCCGCTTCGCGCTCGACGAGATCGGGCCGGATGCGCACATCCTTGGGCAGGTCGTCGGGATTGAGCGGCGTCTGCGAAAACTTCTTGAGCACGTAGAACGTGCTGGGGCCCGCCACCTCGATGGTGTTCACGATCTGGTCGCGAATACCCTGAACGATGGCTGCCATGGCCATGACGGTGGCCACGCCAATGACCACACCGAGAATGGTGAGTGCCGATCGCATCTTGCTCACGCGCAGGGCCTCGATGGCCATGCGTACATTCTCGCCGAGGGCGTCGATGCGGGCGCTCATGACGGCTATTCCGCGCGCATGGCGGTGATGGGATCGAGTCGGGCGGCGCGCGCCGCCGGGTAGACGCCGAACAGCACACCAATGCCCGCGCCGAGCGTCAGCGCCACTCCCACACTCCACGGCGATACCCGCGCGGGAAGCGGCGTGAGCGTGCTGATAAGCAACGCGAGCCCCCAACCGCCGAGCACACCCAGCACACCGCCCAGCATGGCCAGGGCCACGGCTTCCACGAGAAACTGCCGCCGGACATCAGCCGCACTGGCGCCCACCGCCTTGCGCAGACCGATTTCGTGCGTGCGCTCGGTGACGGCCATGAGCATGATGTTCATGATCACGATGCCGCCCACCACCACGCCAATGGCCACCACGGCGGGGACCACGGCAAACAACACGCGCGTGAGCTGCTTCCAGAAGGCCACAAAGGCTTCGCCGGTGCCAATGTCGAAGTTGTCGACCTCGGAGGGGCGGAGCTGACGCGCCACACGCATGGCTTCCTGCGCACGCGCCATGGCCGGCCCCACTTCCTCGGCCTCACGCATCTTCACCGAAACCACGGTGGTTTGCCGCCTGCCGAACATGGCCTCGAAGGCATTGAGCGGTACGAGGGCAAAGGCGTCGAAGGATTGACCCAGCACACGCCCCTTGGGCGCCACCACACCAATGACGGTGAATCGTGTGCCCATGATGCGCACCTCCTGATCCACCGCCTGCCCGCCGTCGAAGAGATCCTTGGCCACATCGGCGCCGATGACCACGACGCGTCGCCGCTCGCGGATGTCGATGTCGTTCATGGGTCGGCCGCTGGTGAAGCGGTAATCCTGCACCACCTGATAGCCCGGCGTGACGCCGAAGATCAGCACACTGCCCAGGGTGCGATTGCGCCACACCACATCCGCACGCGGTGTGGGCCATCCACTTTGCAGGCTGATGGCCTCGGCATCAGGCAGCGCCGCCTGCACCGCCTCGGCGTCACGCTCATTGATGCGCGGCCGCCGCTGCATGGTGCGGAACTCATCGTCGGTGAACATGCCCAGGCTGATGGGGACACGTCGCACCTGGAAGGTGTTCATGCCGATCATGGCGTCGGCGATGTTTTCCTTCACATAGGCATTCATGCCCTGGATGATGGCCACCACCGCCACCAGAAACCCCACCGACACCACGATGCCAAGCAGCGTGAACGCCGTTCGCAGCGGGTTCACGCGCAATTGCCCGAAGGCCAATCGAAGACTGTCGATGAATAGCATGAGTGGCAGCTGGTCCGGGCCCTACTCGTACCGCAGCGCCTCCACCGGATCGAGTCGCGAGGCCTTGATGGCCGGCAACATGCCGAATGCCACCCCCGTTACCGCACTGGCCACCAGCGCCGTGACCACAATGCTCGTGGGCAGCGATGCCGGGATGCTGGTGTTGCTGCGAATGATCCACGCCAGTAACGCGCCCACCGCGAGACCGATGAACGCCCCGATGCTGGTGAGCGTGGCGGCTTCCACCAGAAACTGCCAGCGAATCGTGCCGGCCGTGGCGCCCAGAGCCTTGCGCACACCGATCTCGCGGGTGCGCTCGGTCACGGAGATCATCATGATGGCCACCACGCCCACGCCGCCCACGAGCAGGGCCACCGCAGACAGGGCCAGACCCACGGCGAAGATGGCGCCGAAGAGCTGGTTGAAAGTGTCCATGATGCGGTCCTGCTCAATGAGATAGAACGTATTGCGATCACCGGGACGCAGACCACGCCGAGCACGCATGGCGGCCATCACGTCGTCCATCACCACATCCTGACCCACGCCGGCGCGCGGCCTGACGAGCAGCGTGAGACTGTTGCGCCATACATCGAGCACACGCACCGCCGCCTGCAGCGGGATGATGGCGCGGGGTGTTTCCGGCCCTCGCCCTTCCAGTGAGCGCAGAAAGCCCGCCTTGGGATTGAACACGCCAATGACCGTGAACTGCCGGCCGTTGATGGTGATCTGCTTGCCAATGGGCTCGGAGTCACCGAAGAGTTGCGCCTTGAGCGTGTCGTTCACGAGCACCACGGGCTGGCCGGCCTCGTATTCGGCGCGCGTGAAGTTGCGGCCTGGCGAGATATCCGACGCATTCACCAGCGGCCACTCCAGGCTGTAGGCGTCGTAGCCCACGCCGTCCACGCGCGCGTCGCGATAACCGAAGTTGCCCGAGCCGCCCAGCACGCCGATGGCATCCTGCACGGTGGACAGTCGGCGAATCATGTCCCACTCGTTGAACGAGATGGGCGGATTGCGCCGGTCGGGACAATTTTCGTCCGTGCCATCGCAGGCCTGAATGCCCGTGCCGCGGCGCTGCACGATGAAGGTGGTGGCGCCGATCTGTTCGAGATCCTGCTCGAAGGAGCGACGAATGCCGGTGACGACAGCACCCATGGCCACCACGACGAACACCCCGATGGCCACACCGGCAATGGTGAGCGCCGCGCGCACCTTGTTGGAGCGAATGGCGTCGAGCGCCATGCCCACGCCTTCAAAGGCCAGAAAGATCGATCGCATGGGCTTACTCCGAGCGCAGGGCGGCGATGGGATCGAGCTGCGAGGCGCGACTCGCCGGATACAGTCCCGCGCCAATCCCCACGCCAGCGCCGGTCACGAGCGCCGCCACAATGGACCACGGCGCCACAGCGGCCGGCAGTGGGGTGAGGGCGGCAATGATTTCGGCCAATCCGATGCCGAGTCCGATGCCGATGGCTGCCCCCAGGGTGCTGAGGGTGGCGGCTTCCACGAGGAACTGACTCATGATGTCGCGCCGCTTGGCACCCAGGGCTTTGCGCACGCCGATCTCCCGCGTGCGCTCGGCCACCGCCACGAGCATGATGTTCATGATGACCATCGCGCCCACCACGAGGCTGATGGCGGGCAGCGCCGTTCCGAAGAGGACCAGGCGCCCCTTGAGCTGCTTGATGAAGCCGAAGGCCGCGTCCTGGGTGACGAGACCAAAGTTGTCAGGCTCCGCCGCGCGCAAACCACGGAAGGCGCGCAGCGCACCGCGCGCGATTTCAATGCCTTCGGCCAGATCGGCCTGATTGGGCGCCTGCACGATGAGCGACGACACATCGCGCTGCGGGCGAATGATGCGCCCCATGGGCGAGGTGTAGGGCGCAATGGCGAGGCGATCGAGCGAGAAACCGAACACCGACCCCTGCTTCTCGATCACGCCAATGACGGTGAAGGGGATACCGGCCACGCGGAGCTGTCGGCCCTCGGGGTCGAGACCCGGAAAGAAGTGCTCCGCCACCTCCACACCGATGACCACCACCGGCGAGCCGGCACGCACTTCCTGATCGGTGAAGGCGCGGCCAGCCGTAACCGCAAACTTCTTGATGGCGAAGTACTCGGCGTCGGTGGCTACCGCCTGGACCTGTCGCGGCCGCGCGCCAATGGCGCTGGCATACTTGAACGTTTCGCTGGCCACCGTGCTGCGCATGGTGGCGGGCAGGGCACCGCGCACGACGTCCACGTCGGTCATGCGAAGCAGCGGCCTGCGCTGCAACTCGCGCGCAGAAAAGCCCCGGTTGCCACCGGGGCCCACATTGTCGAATCGGCGCAGCGTGAAGGTGTTGGTGCCGATGAGGCGGGAGGCGAAGTCCTCTTCGACGTACTTGCCCATCCCTTCCACGATGGACACGACGGCGATGAGGAACATCACCCCAATGGTCACCCCAAGCAGGGTGAAGGCACTCTTGAGCTTCTGGACCCGGATCTGGGTCAGAGCCAGCAGGACAGCGTCACGGGTTCTCACCCATGAAGCATATCGCGTCCTTACTCGTAGCGCAGCGCCTCAACCGGATCGAGTCGAGCGGCCCGGCTGGCGGGCAGCATGCCAAAGAGGATGCCCGTGACGGCACTGGCTCCCAGGGCGGCCACGACGGCCAGCGGCGGAATGCTGGCCTCAATGGGGGTGAAGTTCCGAATAAGCAGAGCCCCGAGCCAGCCTACGAACAGCCCGATGGCGCCGCCGATGCCCGTGAGCGTGGCCGCTTCCACCAAAAATTGCCACAGGATGGTAGCCTTTGTGGCTCCCAGGGCCTTGCGCACACCGATCTCGCGGGTGCGCTCGGTAACCGAGATCATCATGATGGCCACCACGCCCACGCCGCCCACAATGAGGCCGACGCCCGAGAGGGCAATCATCACGAGGAAGAACATGCCGAAGATGCTGTTGTAGGTGTCCATCAGCTTGTCCTGCGTGATGATCGCAAAGCTCGACTCATCGGCGGGCCGGGAGCCCCGCAGTCCGCGCAGAGCGGCCGTGACGTCATCGATGGCCACATCCCGCGGCACGTCGGCACGCGGCTTGACCGCCAGTCCGGTATTGCTGGCGCGGGCACCGATGTAGCGCACCAGCGCATCGATGGGCACGACGGCCTTGGGCCGATCGCCACCAGACAGGAAGCTGCTGTTGTCCTTGTAGACGCCAATGACCTCGAACGGCACGCCATTGAGCGTGAGCGTCTTGCCGATGGGGTCGGAGTCGCCGAAGACACGCTCCACCATGGTCGTGGTGATGACCGCCACACGGGCGCCAGTCCGCGCCTCGGCGGCCGTGAAGGCACGGCCCGGGTACACTTCGGGGGCACTGATGGTGGTCCACTCCGCGGAGTAGCCCTCGATGCCGGCCGAAGGCAGCTCCACGTTGCGGTAGCGCACCTTGGCGCTCCAGTCGATGCGCTCGCCCACCGCTTCGATGTTGCTCAGGCGGCGCAGCGCGTCCACCTCGTTGCGACGGATGGGCGGATTGCGCAGCCAGGCGCAGGTGTTGTCGCTGCCGTCGCAGGCTTCGAACGAAATGGGGTAGCGCGAGACAAAAAACGTGGTCGGACCCGTGCTCGCGAAGTCCTTGGCTACCGACTGGTTGATGCCGTGCACGGCGGCCGAGATGGCCACCACCACGAACACACCAACGGCGATGCCAAGAATGGTGAGCCCGGCACGGACCTTGTTGGCGCGCACCGCGTCAATGGCGATGCGCACCCCTTCGGAGACTGCGGACAGTCGAGTCGTGAATGCCGACATGAACTACTCCTGCCGCAGGGCAAGAATGGGATCAAGACGCGAGGCGCGGCTGGCCGGATACACACCGGAGATGATGCCGACACCGGCGCCGAGTGCCACGCCTACCACAATGGACCAGGGGGCCACGCTTGCGGGCAGCGGCGAGACAGCCGCGATGAACTGCGCGAGACCAATACCCAGCGCCACACCCACCGCCGAGCCCAGGGTACCCAGTGTGGAGGCCTCGATGAGGAACTGCAGCAGAATGTCACGCCGCTTGGCGCCGAGCGCCTTGCGGATGCCGATTTCGCGCGTGCGCTCGGCCACCGCCACCAGCATGATGTTCATGATGACGATGGAGCCGACGACAAGACCGATGGCGGGCAGGGCGATGCCTGCCAGCACGAGGTACTTCTTGATCTTGTTCCAGAACTCGAGGGCCGAGTCCGCGGTTTGCAGCGAGAAGTTGTCCTTCTGCGACGGACGAAGCTTGCGCTGACCGCGCATGGCGGAGCGCACGATTTCCATGTTCTCCGTCATGGCCTGCACGTTCGGCGACTGAATGACCACGGCATCGATCATGGTGGCGCGCGCATTGAGGAAGCGGCGCGCCGGTGAGCGATACGACGTGACCAGGAAGTTGTCGAACGACATGCCGAAGGCCTTGCCCTGCGATTCCGCGAGGCCCACGACGCGATAGGGCACGCCGCCGATCTTGACCTCGCGGCCGATCGGGTCGAGGCCCGGGAACAGTCGCTCCGCCGCATCCGGGCCAATGACGACCACCTTCTCGCCGCGCGCCAGCTCCTGCTCGGAGAGGATGCGACCATCGGTGACGCCAAGCTTCTTGACGTCGAAGTAGTCGCCGTCCACCGCCACCACCTGCACCCGGCGCGGCTTGGCGCTCACGGATGACGAGACATCGACCTGATTGTCGGCGTACACGTACCACTTGGTGTCATCCGGCAGGTCGCGGGTGGCGGGTCCGACATCAACGATCTCCAGACGCGGGCGCCGCCGGTATTCCTCCCACGTGGCTGCATCCACATCCCCGATGTTGATGTTGGGGCGATGGCGCAGCTCGAAGGTGTTCACCGAGATCAGCTTCCCGATGAGATCCTCTTCCATGTACTTGCCCATGCCCTCCACGATGGACACCACCGAGATGAGGAACATCACGCCGATGCAGACACCCAGGAGCGTGAACGCACTCTTGAGCTTCTGTGTGCGGATGGTGCGCAGCGCGAGTCGGATGGCGTCGAAGAAGGGCATGGACTGGATGAGGCTCAGTGACTGCTGTGCGTCAGGCCGACCCGCTCGATGAACTGCTCGCGCGTTTCGTCGCTGGCAATGACACCGTCACGCAGCACGACGACACGTCGTGCGTGGGCGGCAATGTCGGGTTCGTGAGTCACCATGACGACGGTCTGGCCATGGCGGGCCAGATCTTCAAACACGCGCATGATCTCTTCGGAGGTCTGCGAGTCGAGGTTACCCGTGGGTTCGTCGGCCAGAAGAATGGACGGCGAGTTCACGAGTGCGCGTGCGATGGCCACGCGCTGACGCTGACCACCGGACAACTCGTTGGGTCGGTGATGCACGCGCTGGGCCAACTGCACCTTGTCCAGTGCCTCCATGGCGCGGCGCTTGCGCTCGTCGGCCGACATGCCGGCATAAACGAGCGGCAGCTCCACGTTCTGCAGCGCCGATGCGCGCGGCAGCAGGTTGAAGGTCTGGAAGACGAAGCCGATTTCCTTGTTGCGCACGCGCGCCAGCTGGTCGTCGCTCATCTCACTCACCAGCGTGCCGTTGAGCCAGTACTCGCCGGCGTTCGGCGTGTCGAGGCAGCCGATGAGGTTCATGAGCGTGGACTTGCCGGAGCCGGACGGGCCCATGATGGCCACGTACTCGTTGCGGCGGATGGCGAGGTCCACGCCACGCAGCGCACGCACGATTTCGCCACCCATGTCATACTCGCGCTTGAGGCCGCGGCTGACGATGACCCATTCCTTGCCAGGCGCCGCGCCGGCAGCCGACGTGACCGCCTGCCGCTCCGCCGTGGTGCTCATGCCCACTTCGTAGCTGGTGCTCATGACTTCTTCTCGGTCGCGGGCTTGGCGGCACCGGCCGCCGGTGTCGGCGTCGCCACCTTCACCAGCGCGCCGTCCTTGAGTTCACGGATGGCCTGATACGTACCCGACACGATCTTCTCGCCCGACTGCAGGCCCGTCAGCACTTCGAAGTGCCGCTCGCCGGCAATGCCGACCTTGACCGGACGGAAGGTGACCTTGTTGTCGGTGCCCACGATGAACACGCCTTCCACATCGCGCTTGCCCACTTCCTTGGCCGGCGTACGACCCACGGTCACCGCCGAGTCGCCGCTGGGCAGGGACTCGTTCTCACGCACGGTCAGCGCGATGATCGGGATGCTCAACACCTGCTTGCGGGTCGCCGTGACGATCTTGGCCGTGGCCGAGAAGTCGGGGCGTGTATCCACCGGCGGGTTCTTGAGCTCGACGCGCACTTCGTAGTCGATGGCCTGGTCGCCCGTGGCCGTGGCACCGGCACGCACCACCGAGCTGTTGGAAATCTCCACCACCTGACCGATGAACGTCGTGTCGGGGAAGGCGTCAATCTGCACGACGGCCGAGTCACCCACGTTGATGCGGGCCACGTCGGTTTCGTCCACCTTGACCTTGGTCTCCAGCACGCTCATGTCGGAGATCGTCAGCAGCGTGGCCGCGTCCTTGTTGAGCGTACCCATGATGGCCGTTTCGCCCTCTTCAACGTTGAGGCGCGTGACCTTGCCGCTCATGGGCGCGATGATGGTGGTGCGGTTGAGGGCCTGGCGTGCATCGCGCACCGAGGCCACGGCCTGCTCGACCGAGTAGTTGGCGGCTTCGTTGAGCGCCTTGTTCACGTCCATCTGCGTGCGCAACTGCTCGAGCTGCTCTTCCGACACCAGCGCCGGCTGGGTCTTCTTGATCTGCTCGGAGCGCTCGAAATTGCGCTGCGCCTGAATGAGGTTGGCACGCGACTGGGCGGCCTGCGCGCGAGCCGACGCCAGTGCGGCTTCGGCGCGCTGCAGGGCGGCCGTGGGCTGCTCGGGGTCGATCTGGAGCAGGAACTGTCCCTTCTTGACGATGTCGCCTTCCTTCACCGACAGGCGCACGATCTTGCCTGTGACGTCGGCGGAGACATCCACCTTGGTACGTGGCTGGATCTGGCCACTGGCCGTCACCGAGGCCACCAGGTCCCGGGCTTCCACCGCCTCCACCCGCACCTCGACCGGCTTGGTGGAATTCTTCTTGGCGGCTACCACCGCGAGGGCGGCGACACCCACCACCACCACGCCGGCAATCCCGAACTTCGCAGTCTTCGTCATGACGGATCTCTGTTAACGGAGGGGACGACCGACGGCGTTCTCCAACGCCGCGAACGCCCGTTGCACATCGTATACCGCGGAGATGCGATCAGTCTCCGCGCGTTCGTAGTCGCCTCGCGCCTGCACGAGGTCCACGATGCTGATGGCGCCGACGCGATAGCGTTCCTGCGCCAGCGAGAGGGCCGTGCGCGCCGTGCGCACGTTCTGTTCCTGCAGAGTCACGGTCTGCTGTGCGGTGTTGAGCGACAGGAAGGCCGCCGTGACATCGGCTTCAATGCGGATGGCCTGAGCCCGCGTGTTGTTTTCCGCGTTGCGACGCTGCACCTGTGCCTGCTCCACCTGCTGCTCACGGCGGAAGCCGTTGAAGATGGGCAGCGAGAATGAGGCGCTGAGGCTGTAGGGGTTGCGCGTGAAATCGAAGGGGTACTTGCCCTGCTGATCACGAATGGATTGCTCGGCTTCAGGCGTGAAGCTGATGGCGGAGCAGGCGGCCAGCTGGTTGGACAAGCCAAGACGCGCGCGCACTTCTTCCGAGCGAATGCAGGAGTTGCGCTGACCAACGGCCGAGGCCTGCCCCTGCTGGATGAGCAGGTCGGTGTTGGTGAAGCGATTGGTGAAGGCCGAAACGTTGGCGTTCAGGCTGAGCGAGGGATAGTAGGCCGCGCGGGCCGACGCCACGCCGCGCTTGGCCGACTCCTCACGGGCCTGCAGCGCGGCCAACGCGGGGTTGGAGCGCCGGGCGTTATCCATCACGGTCTGCAGATCCAGCTGCGGCGTGGCCGGCAGGGCCGGGTTGAGCGCCACGTTCTGCACCGGCGCAATGCCGATCTGCTGGAACAGCCGCACCACTTCAATGGCGGCCTGATTGCGCGCGTTGAGTGAGGCCACGCGCTGCTGACCGTCGGCCACTTCGGCGCGCTGCACATCAAGCTGCGTACCGGAGCCCACCTGCAGGCGGGCCCGCGCCAGTTCAAGCTGCGCAGTAGTCGTGGCCTGCAGCGTGTCCTGCAGTGCGGCGCGCGCCTGCGCCTGGAGTGCCGTGAGATACTGCGTGATGATCGTGTTGCGCAGGTTCTGCTCGGCGGCCGTGATGTCGGCCTCGGTGGCGTCCTGCTCCGCCTTGGCGCCGCGGCGGTCATTGAGCGTGGCCAGCGAGAGATTCATGCTGGCGCTGCCGCCCACGTCGGTGGACAACTGGTCATTGGTGGAACCGAAGGCCTGACCCTGAAAGAACGTCTGACGGCCTTCGCGGTAGCCACCGCCGAAGCTGGTGTTCACATTGGGCAGGAACGCGCCCGTGGCGCTTCGCACGGCGGCGGCGGCAGTGCGCCGCGCGTTTGTGGCGTTTTGCAGCGTCGGGTTGTTGCGACGCGCCAGGGCCAGCGCGTCGTCGAGCGAAAGCACACTCCCCGGGGCCGGCGCGCCGCCCTGGGCAGCGACACGCTCCGGCAGAGCGGCCGTCGCCGCAGCGACGAGGGCAAGCGCATACACGTGGAATCGCACGGGTAGTCTCATGGCGGTGTTACAAGTGGGATAGGACGAGGACAGGAGGGCGTACGGGACGGTCCGATGTATGGTTTCAGCGGAGTTCCATCAGTTCGGACCACCTGTCTTGGGACCTGTGGTGGCCTCAGCGGGGGACGTCGTCCCGAACCGCCTCGAGGCCACGCGAGGGGATCTGCACGCGAAGCAGGGGCCCTTCGGGCTCGGTCCACACCAGACGGAGCTCGCCGCTGGCGGTGACCACGCGCCAGCGCCGTGCGACGCGGCGTGCCCCCGCAATGACCACCGGGTCGGCCTCGGCTTCGAGCACGATGCGGACCGCCCCCTGCGCATTGGCGACTGGTGTGAGGGATGGCAGAGTCACACCATCGCCCGGCGCCAGTCGCCGACCCCAGAGCAGCAGGGCGTGCTGCACAAAGCCTTCGTCTTCCACCACAACGGCGAGCGGACGCAGGAGGTACTCACGCGCGGATTCGCCCGTCACCGAGCGCGCCAACGTGGCGAAGCGTCCGCGCACCCGTTGACCGCCCAGACGCAGCGTGACCTCGGTGCCCTGTCGCTCCTCGACAGAGTAACGCACGGGGGTGCCGGCAGAGTCGGCCTCCAGACGCATGGCGGTGCGCTTGTCACCGACGGCCGATTCAGAGCGCACCTCGAGCGTGGCGCCGTCTACCGGCGCCAGGCGTTGCACCGAGAACTGCTCCCGGCCTACTCGCTGCCCATTGAGCAACACCGTGAAGCTGCCGGCGTCGAGGCGCGCAGGTTGCTTTGCCGTCGCGTGCCGGAAGGCGCGCAGGGACGGGCTCTGGGGTGTGCGCCCGGCCGCCGCGAGTGATGTGGCACAAACGAGCAGGCCGGCGACCACAAGCAGCGGCCCCAGCGGACCGCGTCGGCGCTGCCTGTATGCGGAAAAGGCCATCCTCAAAAGATAATCAATTCACGCGGTCCAACTCGGGGCGTTGAAGCCCGGCCCCGTCGCTTCATGGAACTCCGTGGGGTATTGTGGGGCGATGACATCGCGCTTCCGCTATCTCAAGGCGTATGACCGCTGGCCCCTCAGCTGGATTGCCAGCGTGGTGGCGGCCATGATGGCGCTGGCCTGGTGGCAGCAGGCGCCCAATTGGCCGCGCCTGGTGCTGGCCATGGGCGCGACGGCCGCGGCGGCCTGGCTGCTGGCTACGGTGCGGCGCGCGGGTGGTTTTGCCGTCGCCACGGTGGTGGCGCTCTCGGCCGGTCTGCTGCTCGCGGTCCTGGATACGGCGACCCTTACCTCGCTGCGTCGCAACTGGGAGGCGTGGTCCAAGGCCGAGCGGGAAGCGCGGGCGCAGCGGGTGGCCGAAAGCCTGAGTGATGTGACGGAGGTATTGCGCGTGGCCGTCACCAGTCGCGCTGCGGACACACAGTTTGTCGCCCAGGTGTTGGGTGGAACCGCGCCGACGCTGGTGCCGCCCCTGCCGCGCACGGTGGAGTCGGCCCTGCTGGTGTACCGCCGCGATACCCTGGTGGCCCACGCCGGTCAGTTGCACACGCGCATTGGCCCGCTGGGCAGCCCGGGAGTGCGTCTCGAAGAAGGGGCCTTTCACACCTCGCTCGTGGCACGGGAGCGGTCGGCAGACGGGCGGGTGGAAGTGGTGGCCACGGCACTGGTGTCGTCGGCGCCGCCGGCCGATCGCTTCGCTCGGCCGCTGCTGCAGTCGCTGCCCGGCAACATCGATGTGGCACATACGCGCATCGAGTCGCCGGACAGTGCACTGGTCGATCCCGGGTCTACGGTGATGCTCGTGCCGTACGGCGCCAATCGGCTGGCGCGTGTGCGGGCCACCACGTTCACTGAAGGCGAAATGCTGCTCAAGCTCGAGCAGCGGGCGCGTTCGCGCACGTCAGTGGCGCTGGCCCTGGCCGTGGCCTGCTTTCTGGTGGTAGCCTGGCACCGGCCGGCCCGCACCATGGAGCGCGCGCTGGGTGCGGCGGGCGCGCTGGCCGTGGTGGCCCTGGCGCCGCTTTCGGGTTTGTCGAACGTGTCCACGCTGTTCGACCCGACCAGCTATTTCGCGCCCATGGGTGGGCCGCTCACGTCCACGATTGCCGCCCTGCTGGTGACGGCGATGCTGGCGCTGGCGGTGTTGCTGTTTGCGCTGCGCACGGCGCCGGCGCAGCCACTGCACCCGCGGTCCCGTCTCATTGCCACAACGGTGGTGCTGTTGCTTGCGGCCGGCGGGCCGTTCCTGCTGCGCGATCTCGCGCGCGGCATTTCGCTGCCGGTGGCGGGTGCGGGCTTTGAACTCTGGGTGGCGTGGCAATTGGCACTGGCCCTCATTGGCGCGGCCGTTCTGCTGGCTGGCGCTGCTGCCGGGCAAACGGCGCTTGGTCCGAGCCGCGGCCTGCCACCGCTGGTGGCGCCGCTTGTGGCCGGAGCGGCCGCGCTCATGGCCGGGCCACTCTGGCAGGCCCCCGGCGCCTGGCCCGTGTGGTATCCGGCCCTTTGGGTGGTGGCCATTGGTTCACTGGCCCTTACACGACGCGGGCTGCCGCAGGTGGTGGCGGCGGCGGTGGTGGCCGGCGCCGGCGCGGCCACACTGACCTGGGGCGCCACCGCACGCGCCCGCATGGCGCTCGTGGAGTACGACCTCCAGCGCACGGCGGTCGTGGATGACAACGCGCTGCGCTTGCTCGATCGTCTTGCAGCGACGATGCGCGAGGAAGTGCGACCGGCACCACGCAGTGATGCCTTGCTTCGGCGTTACGCGGCCAGTGAACTGGCGCAGGCCGGCTATCCGGCGCGGCTCGCACGCTGGTCACCGACCAATCTCGACAGCGCGGTGTCGGTGCTCGAACTCGTGCCGATAGTCGACTCCATTGGCGCGCAGGCCTATCTCGCATTGCTGGCGCGCAACAGCGGGCAGGTGGAGTTGCGCACGGTGGACGACGGTGTCACGACGCTGCTGCTTGCGGCCATTCCCGCACCCGATGGCATCGTGACCACCATCGCGGTGCCGCCGCGCACGCGGCTCCTGCCGGCCGATCCGTTTGCCACGTTCACCGGTGTGACCGGATCGCGCGGACAGGCCGCGCCGTATCGTCTCACCATGAGCGCGGTGGACGATGCCAATGCCACCGCGACGGCGCTGAGTTGGCGTCGACGTGGAGATTTGCTGGTGGCTGACGGCATTCGGCAGGAGCGCGATGTGGCGCAGCGTGTGCGGGCGGAAATCGATCTGGGCGGTCTGGATCGTCTGGTGCCACGCGGCGCGCTGCTGGTCATGCTGGACGTGTTGGTGGTGTTGGGGCTGTGGTCGGCCACGGCTCTGGCTGACGGGTCGCTGGGCCGTCTGGTGCGGGTGCGCCGGACGCGCTGGTCACGTTCGTATCGTGTGCGATTGAGTGGCGCGCTGCTGGCGTTCTTCACGGTGCCCGCCGCGATGTTCGGTGCCTGGGCATGGTACCGTCTGCAGGACGACGATCGCGCCGCGCGTGAGCTGCTGGTGCGTGAAACGCTGCGTGTTGCCGCGGCCGAGCAGGATCAGCGCCTGTTGGGTACCTCGCCCTCCAGTACGGGTGCACCGCTGTTCTTCTATCGACGCGGCATGCTGACCATTGCCAGCGACCCGCTGCTCGATGCGCTGGCGCCCTTGGGGCGTCTGTTGCCCGGTAACGTGTCCGTGGATGCCGATGCCGGCGAATCGGTGTTCGCGACGCAGCGCGTGCCCATTGCCCGGGCCACCACGCTCGTGGGCTTTCGACATCTCGCGGCGGTGGCGGGCGATGTGTCGCTGAGTGGCGTGTTGGCCACCCCGGCGCGCGGCGATGAGTTCGCGCTCGATGCAAGGCGTGAAGACCTGGGCGTGCTGCTGCTCTTTGCCACCATGCTGGGGGCGATGTCGGCGCTGTGGATGAGCGGAGTTGCCGCGCGCTCGCTGGCCCGCCCGGTGGGTGCGCTGCGTGAGGCGGCGCTGGCCATCGCGGCCGGCCGCGAGGCCCCGTCGCTTGGCAAGGCACCGGCCACGGAGTTTGCGCCCGTGTATCGCGCCTTCGGACGCATGTCGGCCGATCTGGCCACGAGCCGCGCGGCGCTTGAAGCCGCGCAGCGCCGCACGGCGGCCGTGCTGCAGCATGTGGCCTCGGGCGTCGTGGCGTTCCGCTACGCCGGTGACATCATGCTGGCCAATCCGCGCGCGGGGGCGCTGCTTGGCGGTGATGTGCTGTGGGCGGGTGCCACGCTCGATACCTTGCCGCCCTCACTGCACGACCTCGTGGCGCGGTGTCGCGATTTTCTGCGTGACAGCCGCGAAGACGAAGCCTTTGATCTCACGGTACAGGGACGGCAACTGCAGGCGCGTTTGACGCGTCTGCCATCGGGTGCCGTGCTCACCATTGATGACATCACGCAGCTCGCGTCGGCGCAGCGCGTATTGGCCTGGGGCGAGATGGCGCGTCAGGTGGCGCACGAAATCAAGAATCCGCTGACTCCCATTCGGTTGGGGGTGCAGCACTTGCGGCGTGCCTGGCGCGACGGGCGTGGTGACTTTGGCGAGATTCTCGATCGCAATGTGTCGCGCGTGCTGGAGGAGATCGATCATCTCGACGAGATTGCGCGCGCCTTCAGTCGCTATGGCACCGCGCCCTCGGAGCGCGAGCCCGGCGTGGCCATCGACGTGGCGGCGGTGACCTGGGATGTGCTCGCGCTCGAGCGTCTGGGTGACGCGGATGAACAGGGCCCGGTACAGTGGGTGTTCGAGGGACCGGGCGGCGAAACACATCCGGTCCATGGCGACGAGGCGCCGTCACCCGTGTGGGCCGTCGGGCAGCGGGACGAAATGCGCGAAGTGCTGTTCAACCTGCTGGAGAATGCGCGTCTGGCCAGCGCGCGCACCGTGCGGGTGCGACTCGCAACAGAACCGGGGCAGGTGCGGCTCGATGTGGTGGACGACGGCAGTGGCATTCCGGCCGATGTGCTGCCGCATGTCTTTGAGCCGCACTTCTCCACGCGCACCAGTGGCAGCGGGCTTGGGCTGGCCATCAGTCGGCGCCTCATTGAAGGGTGGGGCGGGGCCATCGGGCTCTCCAGCACGCCGGGGCAGGGCACGACGGTGCAGATCCGTCTGCGTCAGGCCGACGCCCCGGCTCAACGGGCCGTGGCACAGCAAGCCAGCGCGGAAGTGACTGGCGGCGATTAAACTATCCGCATGTCCTCCGCCCTCCCGCCCAGCGATCAGCGTGTCACGGCATCCCCACCGCCGCACCTTGAGGCGTGGACCTTGCCGCCGGGGTGGGCTTGGGGCACGGACGCCATCCAGCGGGAGCATCGTCACTACCAGGAAGTGATGGACGCCTTGGGGCGCTCCCTGTCGCTGGTGAGTGTGCCCAATGCGGAGCACGGCGAGTGGTTGCACAACGAGGCGCGTGCGCTCGCGCATCGCAATCATCCGTCCATACCCACCACGTACCACTACTGGGCGTCCTACGAACAGAGTCGCCGTGGCCCCGGCTACCTGCGCCGCTGGATCAGTGGGGAAACCGTGCATTCGCGCGTGGCGCGGCTCGGGCCCGACTCCATTCAGTTTGCGTTTCAGGTGCTGCGCGAAGCCGGCAGCACACTGGCCTACCTGCACGACACGGCGGCGGCGCATGGTGCCGTGTCGGCCAGCACGGTGTGGCTGACGCCCGGTGGCCGCTTGTGGCTGCTGGGGTGGGAGTGGGTGTTGCCCGCCGATCAGCGACCGGCAGGTGTGCTGCCGGATCCCAACTTCACGCCCTGGGCGCCGGAGTGGGGCGAGGGGCAGTGGAAGCCGACGCCGCTGTCGGACCAGTGGCAATTGGCGGCCATGCTCTTCCTCATGCTCACCGGCGAAACGCCGCCTGAGCGTGACGTGCCGCCGCTGTCGTTGCTGCGGTCGGACTGTCCGCAGATTCTCTGGAACGTGCTCGAACGCGCGCTGGCGTTTGATCCGGCCGATCGCTATCCCAGTATCGCAACCATGCTGCGTGAGCTCGATCGGCATGTGTCGGTGCGGCCGGTGCTCATCGCGCCCGAAGGCGATGAGTTGCCGCCGGCACTCGATTCGGCGGAGTCGCGACTGCGCTGGGCGACGGCCGACGATTACGAGATTCTCGCGCCACTGGGTCAGGGCATGTTCGGCTCGGTGTGGCGCGCACGCGATCTGTCATTGTCGCGCGAAGTGGCCATCAAGGTGCTGCATCCGCACATCGCGCGTGACGACGTGGCCGTGGCGCGTTTTCAGCGCGAGGCGCGTCTGGCCGCGCAGCTGGCGCACGCCGCCATCGTCCCCATTTACGACAGCGACAGTCGCGGTGGGGTGGTGTGGTACACCATGGAGCTGGCCGAAGGTGGCTCGGTGGCCAATCTGGTGGCGCGCTCCGGCAAGCGGCCGTTCGATGAGATCGCGCCGCAGGTGGACGAAGTGCTGGAGGCGCTGCACGCCGCACACACCAGTGGCATCATCCACCGCGATCTCAAGCCCGAGAACATCCTCATCGATCGGTATCGGCGCTGGCGCATCGGTGACTTCGGTATTGCCTACGCGCTCGGCGACGAAAACGCCGGCACCTCGGGCACCCCGTCGTTTGCTGCGCCCGAACAGTTGCTGGGCGAGGCGCAGGGACCGGCGACGGACTGCTACGCGCTGGCAAGCATCGTGTACTACGTGCTCACGGGACGTCCGCCGTTTGGTGACGGGCCGGCCGAGCAGATTCTGGCACGGCAGTTGTCGGATGGCATCGGTGAGCAGTTGCAGGCCGACGGATTTGATGACGTGGTGGGGGCATGGCTGGCGCGCGGTCTCGCGCAGCGCGTGGAAGATCGCTTCGACGACGCGCAGGAGATGCGCGTCGCCTGGCGCGAAGTGGTGCGGCAGACCCGTCGCGGTGAGGACGCCCGCCCGTGGTGGCGACGTCTGTTCGAGGGGCTGCAGGACGAAACGCCAGCAGAAACGGCGCCCGACTGGTAGGTCGGGCGCCGTGGTGTTTTCTGCGTTGTGCGTTGTGCGTAGCGCGTGGTGCGCGTTTGCTACGCCGCGTGAGTTGGCGGTAGTGGTAGGCTGACGGACTTTGACGGCGCCGTGAGCGAGGACGGTACGCCGCTGGTGGTGGGTGCGGCCGCGGCAGTGCCGGCAGGTATCAGCCCACGGGCCGTGGCCATGGCGTTGGCCACCGCCGCCACCTCGGCGGGCACTGCGGTCGGTAGTGCTGTGCGCATACGCTTGCGCGCGCCGCCGCTGCGGCCAGCCTGTGAATCCGCGCTCGTGTTCGTGTTCGTGTTCGTGTTTGCGTTCGCGTTTGCAATCGCCGCGGACATGGCGGTGAGTTGACGGCGGCGCTTGCGGGCATACAGCAACTGATCCGCGCGCGCGAGCAGCTCAGGAACGCTGGCCGTGTCACCGGGACGGACACGGGTGTGCCCAATGGTGAGTGCGATGGTCGCGGGAAACGCGCCGCTGGCATTCAGCAAGGCCAGTCGCTCTTCGATGCGCTTCTGGATAATGCGTGCCCCAACGCCGTCGGCGGCGAGCGCCAGAATGGTGAACTCGTCGCCGCCCAGGCGCGCGACCACATCACAATCACGCACGGTGGACTGCAGGAGGCGCGACACCGCCTGCAGCGCACGATCACCGACCGCGTGGCCGTAGGTGTCGTTGAGTTGCTTGAAGCCGTCCATGTCGGCGTACATCACGACCGCGTCCTTGCCCTGACGACGCGCCACCCGCAATTGCTGCTCGGCCAGCGCGAGAAATCCGCGGCGATTGTAGAGCCGCGTGAGATCGTCGGTGAGCGAGGCGCGGCGCAGACGCACTTCCTCGCGCTTGCGGCGCGTGATGTCGCGTACGGTCACCGCCACGCCTTCCGACGTGGGCGTGACCTGATGCATGAGCCAGCCGGCAGCGAACTGGCGGCGGTCCGCACGCACCTCTTCCACGATGGGCGAGCCCAGTGTGAGTACCGCGGCGTAGCGTGCGAACAGCGTTTCGCCGAGCGGAGACGGCAGGTCGCGGCGCAACCGGCGTCCGGTCAGCTCAGTGGTGGCAGAACGAAACAGTGTGGCGGCGGTGGCGTTGACCTCGGTGATTTCGAGATCGTGGACGCTGCCGTCGCGGTTTCGCACTGCCCGCAGCAACATCACCCCGTCCACGCTGTGCTGCATGGCGTCCTCGAGACGCTGCATGCGCCGGCGCAACTCGGTGTCGTCCTGCATGCGACGCAGCAGCTCGTGATGCAGCAGGCGCCAGCCGATGATGGCGCAGCACAGGGCGGCCGCCGACAGCAGGGGAACCAACAGGGACAACGCCGGAAGCTGCACCACGCCCTGTGACAGGGCGAAGACGAAGAGGATCGAGAGCGTCAGCGCTCCCCAGAATGTGCTGCGCAGGGCGATGCGGTCGAGCATGAAGGAGGGTGCAGGGCAGATGGCGGTTCCATACCGTCGTCGGCTGGAACAATAGAACGCCCGGCTGCCTGGCCGTGTGGAGGTAGACGGTGCAACCGTCGTGCCACGGCTGAGCTTTGTTCCCCAACTTGAGAAAGTGCATGTGGACAAACCCCGCACGTTGTTGTCGGGGAATGGTTTACGTACCAATTCGGACGTGTCTGACCTGATTTGAGTTCGGGCCGAAGACGGAGCCCAAGGCCCACGGAACGGCGTGCTGGGACCGGACGTTCATGCCGGTCTCTTCCGTTTCACCACTCGGCAGAAATGTCCGGATTCGTGTCCGGATTTGCGACGACGCGAGCGGGGTCAGCCGAGCAGGACCTTGGTTTCCAGTTCGTGATCGCGCTGCTGCTGGCGTTGGGCCTGTTCCGGCGTGCCTGCCACTGTCGGGCGCAGCAGCGAAACCACGATGCCGGTAAGGAAGGACAGGGGAATGGTCACGAGCGCCGGATTCTTGAGCGGAAACCAGGCGTCCGGCTTCCCGAGCAGGTCCACCTGCACCGCTGGCGAGAGCGCAATGAAGCTCAGCGTGGACAGGGTGCCCACGATCATGCTGGCGGCGGCGCCAGCCGTGCTGGTGCGTCGCCAGAACACACTCAGCACCAGAGCGGGGAAGTTGGCGCTGGCTGCGATGGCAAAGGCGAGGCCCACCATGAACGCCACGTTCTGCCCCTTGAAGGCCACGCCGAGCACAATGGCCACGAGGGCCAGGCCCACCGTCGCGAGGCGCGCCACGCGGATTTCTTCACCCGGCCTGGGATGTCCTCGCCGAATCACACTGGCCCAGAGGTCGTGCGAGATGGCGGCCGCGCCCGACAGCGCGAGTCCCGCGACAACGGCAAGAATGGTGGCGAAGGCCACTGCGGCGATGAAACCGAGGAAGGCGCGACCACCGAGCAGTTCCGCCAGCATCGGCGCGGCCATATTGCCACCGGCGTCGATGCTGCGAATGGTGTCGGGGCCCACCAATACCATGGCCCCGAAGCCGAGCACAAAGGTCATGAGGTAGAACAGACCAATGAGCCCGGTGGCAATGAACACCGATTGCCGCGCCGCCCGTGCATCGGGCACCGTGTAGAAGCGCATGAGAATGTGTGGCAGGCCCGCCGTGCCGAACATCAGCGCGAGCCCCAGTGACACGGCGTCCCAGGGATTGCTCACCAGCTTGCCGGGGGCCAGCACACCGGCGCCGTGTTTGGCGGCGGCCGCCGCGAAAAGCGCGCGCGGGTCGAAGCCGAAGCGAGAGAGTACCAATGCGGCCAGCAGCGCCGCCCCACCCAGCAGCAGCACGGCCTTCACGATCTGCACCCAGGTGGTGGCGAGCATGCCACCAAAGAGCACGTAGGCCATCATGGCCAGGCCTACAATGATCACCGCACTCTCGTACGGAATACCAAAGAGCAGGCGAATGAGACTGCCGGCGCCCACCATTTGTGCGATGAGATAGAACGCAATGGTGGCGAGCGTGCCAAGAGCCGCACTCACGCGCACCGGTGTGGGGTCGAGTCGAGCGGCCACCACATCGGCAAAGGTGTAGCGCCCAAGATTGCGCAGCGGCTCGGCAATGAGAAACACCACCACCGGCCATCCCACGAGCCAGCCCGTGGAGTATATGAGGCCGTCGAAGCCACTGGTGGAGACGAGACCCGCAATGCCCAGAAACGATGCCGCGCTCATGTAGTCGCCGGCGAGCGCAAAGCCGTTCTGGCCGGCAGTCACCGAGCGGCCGGCCGCATAAAAGTGTTCAGCCGTTCGCGTGCGTCGTGCGGCCCACCAGGTGATGCCGAGCGTGATGGCGATGAACACGCCGAAAAACGCGATGGCCACCGGATCCGGTGTGCCGAAACGCGGCGTGTCGCTCATGATTCCGTCCGCGCGCTGTCATGATGGGCAGCCACCTGGGCGCGCAGGGCGGCCAGCGCCGGGTCGTACTGCGTGTTGGCCCAGCGCACATAGACCAACGTGAGCAGCCAGGCCGCCACGATGACCAGTGCTCCCAACACGATGCCCAGCGACAGACCATCACCGAGGGCGGTGGCGAGGGTGGCGGGTTGGAAAGCCACCAGCAGAATGAAGCCGAAGTACACGGTCACCATGGCCAGCGTGAGGCTGGCGGCCACGCGCCACCGCCTAGCGGAGAGGGCGCGGGCGCTGCTCAGTACGGCCGGTGGTACGACGGCTGGGACATCCGGTGGGATGTCCCTCGGGATGTCCCGCGGGATGTCCCGTGGGCCCGTCTGGCTGTTGCGGTCGGAGTGACGATGAGCGGAATGACGATCGGATGACATGGCGCGCGAAAGTAGAGCGCGGCTAGCTTCCACGATAGAGGGCGCCGTTGTCCCATGTGGCGGCGCTCCGCTCTGATCGGTTGGTCCTGTCGTCCTTTCGCCCCTGTGCCGGTGTCCATTCGCCAGTTCATCGCCCTCGGCAGTCTGGTCAACGCCCTCGTGGCGCTGTACCTGCATCTCTGGAAGCTCGGCCTCATGGGCAGTCTCGCCTGCAGCAGCGGCGGCGGCTGCGCCTATGTGCAGGGCAGTCCATGGAGTTGGTTTCTCGGCGTGGATGTCGCGCTCATTGGCGCGGTGGGCTACAGCGTGCTGTTCGTCGTGGCCATTGTCGGGTCGCTGCCAAGGTTCGAAGACACGCCGTGGGTGACCCGCGTCATGCAGGGACTCATTTGGGCTGCGGTGCTCTTCACGCTGCGCCTCAAGTACGGTGAGTTCATTGTGCTCAAGAGCTTCTGCTCGTGGTGCGCCATTTCTGCGGTCAGCATTACGGTGTTTGCGGTGCTGGTCACGCTCGATGCGCGGCGGGTGCTCAGGGCGAATTCGCCGCACCTGACATGACGGCCACCCAGCGTTTCATTTCGTCGTAAATGAGATAGCCCGGCACGGTGGCCAGGACGCGCCCCGTGTCGTCCACGGCAATGAACACCGGCGTGCCAACCTGACGCAGTGAGGCCTTGAGGTCCGCAGCGGAGCCCACCGGCCCAACGAGACGCGCGCCGGCAATGCCTTCGCTCTCGAGCATCGGCTTGCCGAATGGTGCGCCTTCCAGCGTGAGCACGGTGAGCCTGGGCAGGGGCTGACCGGCGGCAATCTGACCAATATCGCGCAGCGACTTCTTGCACCAGGGGCAGGTGCGCGAGTTGATCATGATGATGGTGGGCGTCTTGTCGGCAAGCAGCGGGACCACGCGCCCTCTGAGATCGCGCACCTGAGTCACCCCCAGTTGATCCTTCACCTGTGGCGCGCGTGGTTCAGACAGCGCACGTTGTGCCACGAGGCCGGTGCAGGCCAGTGCGACGGCCACAAGGGCCAAGGTGCTGCGTGAGACGCGCCGCGACATGATGCCTAGGCGCCGGCGTTGGCGCGATCGAGGCCGCGATCGACGTTGCGATCCACGCTGTAGGCCGTGGCCACGATCCAGTCCTCGTCGAGCTGCCAGGTGGCCCGTACCGATGTGGGGCCGTTGGCCATTTCAGGCAGCAACAGCGTAACCTGCGTGTCGCCGGGGTGCGTGACCTCAAGCTCCACTTCGGTGAAGCGCACGTAGCGCTCGACAAAGGGATCGATGGCCTTGTACACCGCTTCCTTGAGTGCGAAGTGCACCAGGACCTGTTCGCGCTGATGTAGCGGATCGTGGCTCAGGGACTCGATGGCCGCGTACTCCCGCGCCGTGAGGATCTTGCGCGCGATGGACGGCCGGTCGAGATCGGCCGGCTGGGGGCGGCGTTCGAGATCCAGTCCCAGGTGATGCAGGCCCGGCACACGCGGCGCCACGGCGGCCATCGCCCGCGTCCGCTTGTGGGTAATGGACCCGGTCACGTGCTCGGGCAAGGCGGGGGCGCCGCGCGGGGTGCGCCGAATGGCCTCGCCGGCCAGGGGCGCCACGTCGGGCAGGGCACGCAGCGCGTCACGCATGGCCTGACGACCCGCCACGAAGGTGGCGCGCCGCGGCGCGGGCAGGCCGCGCGCCATGGCCGCTTCGATGGGGTGCAGCGTGCCGTCGGCTACCAGCTGGTTGAGGACCGCATTCCACGCGTCCTCATCGGGCACGACCGGAACCGCGGCCTGCGCCGTGGCCGTGACGAACGGAGAGGCAAGAGACGACGCCATACCCTGAAAACTACGAGGAACCAGTGCAAATGTGTGAGTCGTCTGCCAGCTTTGAGGCGTGACCAGACCCTCGTCATCCCCCGACGCCCCGCTTTCTGCCGGCACGGCGCCTATCGGCGCACCGCCTATCGGCACGGCGCCTGTTGTGTCCTCCACGCACGCGTGGTATGCGGTGCTGGTGCTCACGCTCGCCAATGTGTCGGGCTTTGTGGATCGCCAGATCCTGTCGCTGCTGACGGTCCCGCTCAAGCGCGACCTGCAGCTCAGCGACACGCAAGTGAGTCTGCTCATCGGTTTGGGCTTTGCCGTGTTCTACTCGGTGCTGGGTCTGCCAATCGGTCGCTGGGTGGACCGCGGCATGCGGCCGCGCATTGTCGCGCTGGGCGCCGCGCTGTGGAGCGTGATGACGCTGCTGACCGGCATCACACGCGGCTACGGACAGTTGTTTCTCGCGCGTGTTGGCGTTGGCGTGGGTGAGGCCACACTGGGGCCGGCGGCGGTGTCCATCATTGCCGATCAATTTCCGCGCGAGAAGTTGGGCACGGCCATGAGCACCTACATGGTCGGCACCTTTGCCGGTTCGGGCGTGGCGTACGCGCTCGGTGCCTACATCGTGGGACGCGTGGATCAGCCGGGCATGATTACGCTGCCGCTGGTGGGCGAGATCTTCCCGTGGCAGACGGTCTTCTTCTGGATTGGCGCGCCGGGACTGCTGATCGCGTTGCTGGCGCTGTCCATTCGTGAGCCGCGGCGTGAGGCCGCCGCCGCCGCCGCGGCCGCTGCGCGCCTGTCGAGCGGAACGTCGGCATCATCGTCCGCGTCGGCCGTGGGTTTTGCTGATGTCTGGCAGTATGTGCGCAGCAATCTGCGCACCATCGGTGCGCTGTCGCTGGGCTTCGCGTTTTCGGCCAGCGTGAACTACGGCGTGGGTGCGTGGATGGCGGCGTTCTTCGTGCGTACGCACGCATGGAGCATTGAGCAGGCCGGTACGCTGCAGGGCGTGCTGACCTTCACCATCGGCCCCATTGGCGTGATGGCCGGTGGACGCCTGAACGACTGGCTGGCGCGACGCGGCCATGTGGATGCGCCGCTGCGTGTGGGCTTGCTTGGCGCCCTTGGCATGGCGGTGTTTGCCGGACTGTACCCGGCGGTGCCGTCGGCCATGGTGGCCGCCGTGCTGCTGGTGCCGGTAAACCTGTTTGCGGCCATGCCCTGGGGCGCGGCCAACGCGGCCATCGCCGAAGCCATGCCGGCGCGTCTGCGCGGCCAAGGCAGCGCGATCTATCAGCTGGTCGTGAACCTGGTGTCCGGTGTGCTGGGACCCACGGCGGTGGCGCTGCTGACTGATCGTGTGTTCGGTGACGAAAGCATGCTGCGCTGGAGTCTCGTCATTGCCAGCATTGGCGGCATGATGCTCGCCTCCGCGCTGATGCTATATGCGAGGGCGGCGTACGTAGCGACCGTGACTGCAGTACGTGCCGAGCATGCCTAAGCAGCCCTGGGTTGTGCGCTCCGCGCTGTGGGTTTGAGCGGTTCCGCACCAGCGCCCCCGCGGACCGCCGCGATCCGGCCACATGCACCACCCACACTCACAGCCCACGGCTCACATCCCACAACTGTGGGTGGCCAGCCGCAGTTCAAACGGGCTCATACCCTGATCCGATTCGTCGCCCTCGTCACCACATTGCCCGCCAGCATGCCGGCGGCGAGTGAAATGCCGATGATGGCCACACGAAACCCCGTCTGGATGCCCGTCTCGATTTCCTGACCCAGCAGCGATTGCACGCTGCGGAACCCCACGCTGCCCGGAACGAGAATGAGCAGGCCCGGCACCTGCGTCACCATGGCCACGCGGCGTTTGACGCGCGCAAACACGTTGCTGCCCGCGCTGACCACCAGTGCGCCGAGGAACGCACCGAGTTCTTCGCCATACGTGGCGCCGGCGAACTTGGAGGTCAGATAGGCCGCCGCGCAGGCCAGCACGATCAGCGGCGCATCGCGCGGTGGACCGTTGAGCAGCACGGTGAAGGCCAGCGGCGCAACCAGCAGCGCCGCCCACTCGGTCCATGCGGGAAGCGGCGTCGTCCAGCTGAACTGTGCAGCGCCCGGGACCTGCTCGCGCAGAATGTGTTCCAGCACCACGCCGGTCTTGGCACCGAGCGCCAAACCAAAACCCAAGCCAAGAAAGGTCACAAGAGCACCGGACATGCGTGCCGTGCCCGACGCGAGATGGCGCGTGGAAAGCTCCGACAGTGCCACGGTGAACGTGAGACCCGGCATGAGAATCACGAGACCGGCCAGTGACGTCAGAAAGCCGTTGCCCGAACGCATCACGCCGTCGAACGCGAAGGCCATGGTGGTGACCACAAAGGCAGCCAGCGGCTCGGTGATGTGCCGAGTGCTTTCGAAGCGGCTGGTGCTGAGCGACACGGCGGCCGTGATGAGTCCGAGAAACGACGCGATCACCACGTCGCCGGCCCGTACGCGGAGGAAGCAGGCCACGGCGGCCGATGCGAGCACGAAGGCCAGTACCACGAGCCAAGGCTTATACACCGGTGGCTCACGGTCCATGGCGTCGATCAGTGCCAATCCTTCGGTTGGCGCGATCTCGCCTTCCACCACGCGTCGCGTGACTTCCCCGAGACGGGCCAGCTGGCCGAGGTTGGGCTCACCGGGTTCCACGCGCAGCAGGTGGACATGCTGCTGTTCCACGTCGCCGATACCCACCATGATGCTGGTGGGTGTGGAGAAGAACTCGGCCTTGAGGCCGAGCTGACGGGCCGCGGCGGTGAGTGCGGCCTCGAGTCGATTGGCCGGCGTGCCGTGCTGGTGCAGGGCGCGGGCGAGCTGCAGGATGAACCGCCGGGCGGCGAGCGAATCGGCCATATCTGGCAGCGTACGGCCGGCAAGGGCACCGCGCAACGGGGAAATGGGTATCATTCAGGAATCGGGCGGCCGGATGGGTCGGACGCCCAGCCCCCCTGCTCGTGTTTCCATGATCCCGACGTTTTTTCGCATCGCCCGCCGCGTCGTGCCGGCGTGTGTCGTTGCCGCTGGTCTTGCCGCCTGTGGTGGCGACAGTGGCCCCACCGACGTGCCGTCCAACCCGGCGGTCGAGACCTACGCGCCCGCACTGGGCGTCAACATTGCGCAGATGAACAAGCGCAGTGACAACCTCTACCTGCAGGACCTCACCGTGGGGACCGGCACCGAACTGGCGGCCGGCGACTCGCTCCAGGTGCGGTACTCGGGCTGGCTCGTGAATGGTGGTCGCTTTGACAGCGGCACGATCGCGTTTCGCATTGGCGTGCGGCAGGTCATCCGCGGCTGGGACGAAGGCCTGCCCGGCATGAAGGTGGGTGGCAAGCGCAAGCTCGTTATCGGTTCCGACTGGGCCTACGGGCCCGGTGGCCAGGGTCCAATTCCGCCGAACGCCACGCTGGTGTTTGACGCGGAACTGCTCAACGTCTACAAGTGATTCCCATGGCGCGGCGCACGCACGTTTTCGGCCGGCGTCGCGCCGGTCTGCTGTCCGCGGTGTTGCTGCGCGGTGTCCTGCTGCCCGTCGGCCTTCTGGCCGGCGGGTTTGCTGTTTCGGCGCGGCGCTCGCAGGACACCCGTGCAGCGGCAGTGCAATCGGTGGACCTGTTGCTCGTTGGTGGCACGGTGGTGGACGGCACGGGAGCACCGGGTCGACGTGCCGATGTGGCCATCGCCGGCAGTCGGGTCGTGGCGGTTGGCGAGAACCTCTCCCGCAACGGTGCACGGCGTGTGCTCGACGTGACGGGTCAGGTGGTGGCGCCGGGGTTCATCGATCTGCACGCGCATCTCGAACCGCTGCTGCAGCTCTCACTCATGGAGAGTGCGCTGCGCCAGGGTGTCACGCTGGCACTGGGTGGACCCGACGGCGGTTCGCCGCTGCCGCTGGGCCCTTATCTCGATTCCGTGCGCGCGGTACAGCCCGGCATCAACGTGGCGTATCTCGTGGGGCACAACGATGTGCGACGCGCCGTCATGAACATGGACGCGCGTGCGCCTTCGGCCGCCGAACTGTCGCGCATGAAGCAGTTGGTGGCGGAAGCCATGGGGCAGGGCGCGTTTGGCCTGAGCACCGGCTTGCTGTACCTGCCGGGCACCTATTCCAACGTGGAGGAAGTCATCGCGCTGGCCCAGGTGGCCAGCGACAGTGGCGGCATTTACACGTCGCATCTGCGCAAGGAAGGCATTGGCTTGCTGGATGGTGTGGGCGAGGCGCTGGAAATCGGTCGTCGTGCGCGCATTCCGGTGGTGCTCACGCACCACAAGGCGGTGGGGCAGCAGATGTGGGGCAAGAGCACCGTCACGCTGGCCATGGTGGACAGCGCGCGCCGCGCGGGCACCGACGTGATGATCGACCAGTATCCGTACACGGCCACACACACCGGCATTGGGGTGCTGGTGCCCAGTTGGGCCATGGCCGGCGGGACGGGTGAGTTTCGCAAGCGGCTGGCCGTGCCGGCGCTGCGAGACAGCATCAAGGCCGACATCGTCTTCAACATTCTCAACGATCGCGGCGGTGGGGATCTCGCACGCGTGCAGTTCTCACGCGTGCCGTGGGATCGCACACTCGAGGGCAAGACGCTCAAGGACTGGGCCGCGCGGCGCAATCTCGCGCCCACACCGGAGAACGGGGCCGAGCTGGTGCTCGAAGCCATGCTGAATGGCGGTGGCAATGCCATCTACCATGTGCTCGATGAGGGCGACGTACGCCGCATCATGACGCACCCGTTCACGATGATTGCCAGCGACGGACGCCTCTCGCAGCCCGGCGACGGACATCCGCATCCGCGGGCCTACGGCACGTTCCCCCGTGTGCTGGGCCGCTATGTGCGCGAGCAGCGGTTGCTCTCACTCGAGCAGGCGGTGCACAAGATGACGCAGATGCCGGCGCAGCGCCTTGGCCTCAGTGATCGTGGCGTGCTGCGCGTGGGCGCCGTGGCCGACGTGGTGGTGTTTGACGCGGGCACCGTGGTGGATCAGTCAACGTTCACCGCGCCGCATCAGTATCCCAAGGGGATCGGCACGGTCGTCGTGAACGGCGTGGTGGCCGTGGAGAACGGCGCGCCCACGGGCGCGCGCGCGGGGACGGTGGTGACGCGACCCCGACCCCGACCCCGACCCTGACCCTGACCCCGACTGCGCCAACCTCGCCCGCAGTTCCTTCCCGCGGTCCCACCTTACGCAGTCCACCTTACGCTCCCCCCAAAAAACCATGCGACTACTCAGGCTCGCCCTCCTCGTCGCGCCTGGCCTCCTTGCGGCCCAGCCCCGCGGCCTCGACGACACCGACATCATGCGCCTCAAGGGCGTCGGCGGGGTCGCCATGTCCCCCGATGGCCAGAAGGTGCTCTACACTGTCACGGCATGGGAGCATCCCAACGCGCGCGGTGATACGGCCCTCGGCGATCGCCACGAACGCCGCTCGCACGTGTATCTGGTATCCGCCTCGGGCGGTGTCGCCAAGCAGCTCACCTACGGGGAGCGCGGCGAATCCCAGCCCAGCTGGTCACCCGACAGTCGCAGCGTGGCGTTTGTGGCGGCGCGCGGCAGCGGCACCGGCGACGACGCACCGCGTCCGCAGCTCTGGCTGCTCCCGGCCGATGGCGGCGAAGCGCGGCAGCTCACCACGCTGCGCGAAGGGGTATCGAGCTACACCTGGTCGCCCGACGGCCAGCGCATCGCCCTGGTGTCACGCGACTCGCTCACACGCGACGAGGAAGCGCGTCGTCGACGCCGCGATGATCCGCAGGTGTACGAGGGCGACCTGCGCATGAACCATCTCTGGGTGGTGGACGTGGCGAGCGGCACCGCCACCAAGATCACGAGCGGTGCCTACACCGTGAGTGGCGCACCGAGCTGGTCGCCCGACGGACGCACGCTGGCATTCTCGGCATCCCCCACACCGCTCATCCGCGACGAACGTCGCGATGCGTATGTGGTGGACATTGCCAGCAAGGCCGTCACCAGGATCAGCAGCGAAGCCGATGTCGAAAGCACGCCGCAATTCTCGCCTGACGGGAGCCGCCTGGCGTTCACGCAATTGCCGCACGAGTTCGCGCCACACAAGGACGGCATTCCGCCACGTACGCTGCGCAACGCGCGCCTCGTCACCTACGAGCTGGCCACGAAGACCTTCACCAACCACGCCCGTCCCGATTTCGACGTGAGTGTGGGGCAGCCTCGTTGGTCGCCCGACGGCAGCGAGATCTGGTTCACCGCGTCCGATCGTGCGTATCAGTCGCTCTACGCTTACTCCATGGCGGGCCGGAACTACAGCAAGCGTTCCGCCAACGTGCTGGTGGCTGGCGTGTCGCCCGACGCGCGCGGCACGCGCCTCGCCTTGGTGCTGGACACGCCGCAGCTGCCGCCCGAGGTGTATGTGCAGGAGGGCAGCACCTGGGCGCCGAAGCAGCTCACCACCACCAATGCCTGGCTGGCCGAGCGTCGGCTGGGTGAGTCGCGGGTGATGACCTGGAAGAGCAAGGACGGCCGCGAGGTGGAAGGTGTGCTGCTCCTGCCCGTGGGCTACAGCGCCGGTCAGAAGGTGCCGCTGCTCGTGTCGGCGCACGGTGGACCCACGGGTGTGCACACCAACGGTTTCAAGGGCGGCACCAGCCCCGGCCAGACCTGGGCGGCGCGTGGCTGGGCGGTGCTCTATCCCAACCCGCGTGGTTCGACGGGTTATGGCGAGTGGTGGATGCGTGCCAATACCAACGACTGGGGCGGCGGCGACTACCGCGACATCATGACCGGCGTCGATGCGCTCATTTCGCAGGGTATCGCCGATTCGTCGCGCATGGCGTTTGAGGGCTGGAGCTACGGCGGGTACATGACGAGCTGGGTGGTGTCGCAGACGGGACGCTTCAAGGCGGCCATGATGGGCGCCGGTCTGCCCTCGCTGCTGTCGATGGCCGGCACGACGGACATTCCGGGCTACATCAACACCTTCTTCGGTCAGCCGCAGTACGACGGCAGCATCGTGAACGCCAACATCCGCAAGTTCCTCGAACGCTCGGCGGTGAGCTACAGCGACAAGGTCACCACGCCACTGCTCATTCTGCATGGCGCCGCCGACGAGCGCGTGCCCATTGGCCAGCCCATGGAGTTCTATCGCGCGCTCAAGGACCGCGGCAAGACCACGGAGCTGGTGTTCTACCCGCGCGAGGGGCACGGCCTGACCGAGTACTACCATCAGCTCGACCGCATGAAGCGCGAGTACGAGTGGATGGCGCGCTTCACGCTGGGGCAGGGGCAGCGGCAGGCGATGTAGTATCGCCGTTCCTCAGCTTCTCTGCGGGCTGACGAATCGTTGAACTGCTCACGCAGAGGGACAGAGGGCGCAGAGTCCGCAGAGGGAATTTGAACAGTCAGTTGTTTGCCAACCGCTGTTCAATCCGTGCAGTTTCCGCTGCATCCGCGAGATCCGCGACAAGGTGGTTCAGCCCGGACCGCTTTCCTCTGCGGACTCTGCGCCCTCTTTCCCTCTGCGTGAGCTGTTGACGAAATGAGCGCAATATCGACGCCTGCGGATCGATGGGGCCATTGCGTCGCGAATGCACAATGCCCGTAGAATCGGTGATACAGCGTGGCCGCAACGCACCTACTGTGGCCCCATGCTGGCCGCCGCCCCCTCCGCCGCCGTACTCGGCATCGACGCCCTCGACATCCTGGTCGAGGTGCATGTAGCCAATGGGCTACCACAGTGGACGCTGGTGGGGTTGGCCGCGACGGCCGTGAAGGAAAGCCGAGACCGCGTCCACGCGGCGCTGGTCAACAGCGGCTTTACGGTACCTGCCAAACGCATCACGGTGTCGCTCACCCCGGGCGACACCCCGAAGCAAGGCACGAGCTTCGACCTGCCCATCGCCCTCGCGCTGCTCGCGGCCAGCGGACAATTGCCGGCCGAGGTGTTGCGCGAGACCTGCGCGGTGGGCGAGTTGGGGCTCGATGGCCAGGTGCGTGCGGTGCGCGGGGCGCTGGCTGTGGCGCGGCATGTGGCGGCGACCAGCGGCGCCCTGCTCATCGTGCCGCCGGACAACCGTGATGAAGCGCAGCGCGTACCCAACGCACGCGTTGTGTCGGCGCACTGTCTCGCGGAACTCGTGGACATGCTGCGTGATGGCCGCCCGGCGGCGCTGCCAACACGTCCCGCTCACCAGGCACAGGCAAGCGGCCACGATATCCCGGACCTGGGGGACGTGGTGGGGCAGGACCTGGCGGTGCGCGCCGTCGAAGTGGCGGCAGCGGGTGCGCACAATCTCCTGCTTGTTGGTCCACCGGGTGCGGGCAAGACCATGCTCGCCCGACGCCTGCCGGGCATTCTGCCGCCCCTCGATGAGCACGAGGCGCTGGAGGTGCTCGCCATTCACTCCGTGGCCGGATTGCTCGCGCCCGATCACGCGCAGCACCACAGTCTGTCGCGGCCATTCCGTGCCCCACACCACAGCATCTCCACCGCCGGCCTGGTGGGCGGCGGCGGTTGGCCGCGCCCCGGGGAAGTGAGTCTCGCGCATCATGGTGTGCTGTTCCTCGATGAACTGTCCCTGTTTCCGCGTCACACACTCGAAGCGTTGCGTCAGCCGCTCGAAGACGGGCAGGTGGTGGTGGCCCGCGCTGCCCGCGCCGTGCGCTTCCCCTCGCGCTTCTCGCTCGTGGCCGCCAGCAACCCCTGTCCCTGCGGCTACGCGGGCTCGCCCGACCGCGTCTGTCGTTGCACACCGGCGGAACTCGAACGTCACCGTGCCCGTCTCTCGGGGCCCCTGGCCGATCGCATTGACCTGCATGTGCATGTGCAACGCGTGCCCCCCGAGGCCCTCGCGTCGCAAAGCCCGCGTGAGCGCTCTGCCGACATCCGCGCCCGCGTCATTGCCGCGCGCGGCATTCAGCAGGCGCGCTACGCGCATCTGCAAACGTCACTCGGGGCGCCGCTCACCAATGCCACCGCACCGGCCCGGGTCATTGCACCAGGCGCGCGCCTGCTGCCGGACGCCCGTGCACTCCTGCTGCGCGCCGCCGATCGTCTCGCCCTGTCGGCACGCGCCTATCACCGCGTGCTGCGTGTGGCCCGCACCATGGCCGACCTCGACGCCGAGGAGGCGGTACATGCCATGCACGTGGCCGAAGCGCTGCGCTTCCGGCCCGTGGACAGCGAACAGGTTGCCGCAACGACAGAGCCGCCCGGCGGGGGAGTCGACGGCCCGGTGTCGCGTGACGGCGTCCACCACGCTCACGGGCCGTGACCCATGCAGGCTGCGCCCACCCCATCCCCCCGTTGCAACGCGCGCCCCACCATGCGAAGAACCGGTCCCGTCTTGCCGTACAACCGTACACAACGTACGGTTCTCCACATGAAAACCACTCTTGTGCTGGACGATACGCTGGTCGCGCGGCTACGCCGGGAAGCGTCGCGCTCGGGGCGCAGCATGTCCGAAGTAGTCGAGGATGCCCTGCGGGTGTACCTCCAGCGGCGCCGCGAGCTGCCCGAACCGCCACCGCTGCCCGCCTTTGACTGCGGCGTGCCCCTGGTCGACGTCGCGCAGCGCGACAGGCTGTACGACCGCATGGAGCGGCCATGATGGAACGGGCGTGAATGTTCGTCGTTGACACCAACGTGCTGCTGCACGCCGTCAATCGCGATGCGCCGGAACACCGGGAGTCCCTCGAGCTGCTGACCACCTGGCGGGGGCAGCACGGCGCCTGGTATCTCACCTGGGGCATTGCCTACGAGTTTCTGCGCGTGGTCACGCACGCACGCGTGTTGCCCCGGCCCCTCACCGGGGCCCAAGCCTCGGCCTGGCTGACCACACTGCTGGAGTCGCCGGGGCTCGCCTTGCTGGTACCGGGTGAGCGTCACGCACTCGTGCTGCAGGAGGTCCTGCGTGACGCGAAACACATCACGGGCAACCTCTGGCACGATGCCCACACCGTGGCACTGATGCGAGAGCATGGCGTGCGCCGAGTGGTCAGTTACGCTCAGGATTTCCGTCGCTTCCCGGGGGTTGAACTGCTCGCGCCGGCCGACCTGCTCTGAGCGGCGGCACACGGTCGCCACGAAGCAGACGCAGCCCGCCCGCTCCCCCTCTCAGGTCTTCGGGGGTAGCTTTGCCAATCCGCACGACGCCGTGCCGCTCACTCCCCCGTAGCCCCTCTGCCACTCGTGGGTTGTCTCACACGCATCGGTTGTGGCGCCGTCCTGCTGGTCGGCGGCGCCGCCGGTTATTGGCTCTATGGTGACCGGCTCCCGTCGGTGCTCTCACGAGCCGCCAGCGGCGCCGCGGAAACCGTCACCGACGTGGCGGCGCGCACCAGCGAGCGGCTCGACAGTCAGGATGGGGCCCGCATTGCCGCCGAGGAAGAGGCCCGTCGCCGCACCCGGCGAGAAGCCCGTGATCGCGCGCTGGGCTGGGTGAGCGTGAACGCCGATGCCCCCGCGGTGCCCAAGGGCACGGCCGATCCGCTCGCGCCGCTGCGCCGCAAGAACGGCCCGGCCTACGTGTCACTCGACGCACGCGACGTGGCGCAGGTGCTCGCCCCGCTGCTCGCGCAATTGCCGCCCTCGGCGAGCACCGCCGAAGTGGCCTTCGACAAGGATCAGGTGCTGTTGCGCACTGATGTCGCACTCCGCGACTTCACCGGCGTCGGGGCACTCGGCACACTCCTCGGCAAGGCCCTCGAAGGCGAGGACACGTTGTTTCTGGCGGGCAGCATTGAGCCCGTGCGGCCGGGTCTCGCCCAGTTCCGGGTGCGCGAGTTGCGCCTGCGTGGCCTCGACCTGCCGCCGCGGATCATTCCCTCGCTCGTGGGGTCCCTCAAGCGACAGGCCGTTCGGGCGGGGGTGAGCATTGACACCCTGCCCATCACTGCCGACGCCCTGCCGTTGCCGCTGCCGCGCGCCGTCAGTGATGCGCGGGTCGTGAACGGCAAACTCACCCTTTATCGCAATGTGCCCGGGGCCACGCCCTAGGTGCCCGCACGCAGGGACATGACGCGACGCATCCTCGTCATTGACGATGAGCCGGGCATTCGCCAGGCCCTCGGCCAGTTGCTCGAATACGAAGGCTTCGAGGTTCGCACGGCCAGCAACGGCACGGAAGGCATCACGCAGTACGACGTCTTCCGCCCGCAACTCGTGTTTCTCGACGTCAAGATGGCGGGGCTCGACGGGCTCGAGGTCCTCAAGCGTCTGCGTCAGGCCGACCCCGAGGCCACCGTCGTCATGATCAGCGGGCACGCCACCATCCAGACCGCGGTGGAAGCCACGCAGCTCGGCGCGTATGACATTCTCGAGAAGCCGCTCGACACCGATCGTGTGCTCGTGCTGCTGCGCAATGCCTTCGAGAATCGGCAGCTCAGCGAAGAAAACGCGCGGCTGCGCGAAACCATCGAGTCGCGCTACGAAATCGTGGGGCGCAGCTTCGGCATTCGCGCTCTGCTCGATCGCATCGACAAGGTGGCGGCCACGCCGGCGCGTGTGCTCATCACGGGGGAGAACGGCACCGGCAAGGAACTGGTGGCCCGTGCCATTCATCGCGGGTCGCCACGGGCCAAGAAGCCCTTCGTGGAAGTCAACTGTGCCGCCATTCCGAGTGAGCTCATCGAGAGCGAGCTGTTTGGCCACATGAAAGGCTCGTTCACCGGCGCCATCAGTGACCGCGCCGGCAAGTTCGAGCAGGCCGACGGTGGCACGCTCTTTCTCGACGAAATCGGCGACATGTCGTCGAGCGCGCAGGCCAAGGTGTTGCGCGTGCTGCAGGACGGCGTGGTGACACGCATCGGTGGCAGCAAGCCCGTGCAGGTGGACGTGCGCGTGCTCGCTGCCACCAACAAGAATCTCGAGGAAGAAATCGCGGCCAATCGTTTCCGCGAGGATCTCTACTACCGGCTCAACGTGGTGCCCATTACCGTGCCGGCCCTGCGCGAGCGCCGCGAAGACATTCCGCTGCTGGTCACGCATTTCCTCCAGCAACTCGCGGCGCGTGACGGTCTGCCGGCGCGGCGCATCAGTGACGAAGCGCTGCAGCGCCTCGCGGAACTCGAGTGGCAGGGCAACGTGCGCGAGCTCCGCAACACGGTGGAGCGTCTCGTCATCCTGGCCAGCGGGTCCACCATTGCGGCGGCCGATGTGGAGCGTCTGGTGGGCCGCCGCACGGCGGAGCCGTCAGGACTTGGCAACCTGCTGGATATTGCCACGTTCGAGGAGTTCAAGCAGGCCGCCGAGCGGGCGTACCTGCTGGCCAAGCTGCGCGCGTTTGACTGGAACGTGTCGGAAACGGCCCGCGTGCTCGACATGCCGCGTTCCAACCTGTACAAGAAGATCGAGCGCTATCAGTTGCAGCGGGAAACGACGGAGTGAGTGGGGCCGTAGGGGTGGGCGGCCCCGGGTCCGGCGTGCGCTGCGCTGGCCGGTTCACCATACCACGCACACCATGACGGACTGGGACAAGGAACTCGCCAAGATCGACAAGCAGCTTGCGTCGATATCCGATGAACAGCTCATGGCCTCGGCGCAGCAGGCGCCCGCACCGGCCAAGGGGGCCACGTCGGCCACCAAGGCCTTGCCGGCGGCAGGCCGCGCCGCCGCGCCAGCCTCCGCGGCGTCTGCGTCTCCGGCGTTCGCCACCGGCGCCGGCCGTCCCTGGGTGGCCTGGCTCAAGGTCACGGTGGCGGTCACCGCTGCGGCGGGGCTCATGTTCTGGCCCTGGCCCGCGCGCTGTGGGCTGCCTCTCATCGGTTTCACGGCCGCGACCGGCGGCGTAGCCGTATTGGGCCTCTGGAGTGCCATCGGCACCTGGCGGCACAGGCTGGGTCTCGCGCACGTGGCATCCTTGCTGGTGACCATGTGGGGCCTCGGCCTCGGCGCGCGCGAGGTGCTGCCGCGCGTGGGCTATGCCATTCCCACCATCGACCGGCCGGCGGTGTGGAGCTGTGACGGATTGCCGGCGCTGCCCGCGCCGCCGTCCACAGTCACGCCCTCCGACGCGCAGCCCGGTGGCGCCGATCCGTCGGCTCCTGCGCCCTCGGTTGCACCTACGCCGGCGGGAGACGCCGGCACTACCCCACCCGCTAGTTTTCCGGGATGACTCACTTCAAGAACTTCATCGGCGGCCAGTGGAAGGCGCCGAGCACGGGCGCGTACTTCGAGAACCGCAATCCGGCCGATACGCGTGATCTGATTGGGCAGTTCCCGGCCTCTGGTGTAGCCGATGTCGAGGAGGCGGTGGCCAGTGCGCAGCGTGGCTTTGCGCAGTGGAAGCGCACCCCGCCGCCGGCCCGCGGCGATGTGCTGCGTCGGGTGGGCGACCTGCTCGCGGCGCGCAAGGAAGAACTCGCCGACATCATGACCCGCGAAATGGGCAAGCCGCTCGCGGAAACGCGTGGCGACGTGCAGGAAGGCATCGACACGGCCTACTACGCCGCCACGGAAGGCCGTCGACTGTTCGGGCACACGGTGCCCAGCGAACTGGCCAACAAGTGGGCCATGAGCATGCGCCGTCCCATTGGCGTCTGCGGGCTCATCACGCCGTTCAACTTCCCGCTGGCCATTCCGACCTGGAAGGCCTTCCCGGCGCTGCTCTGCGGCAACGCGGTCATTCTCAAGCCGGCAGAAGACGTTCCGCACACCGCCACCGTGCTGGTCGAGATTCTGCTCGAGGCCGGCCTGCCGCCCGAAGTGGTGCAGTTGGTGCACGGCATGGGCGAAGTGGTGGGCAAGGCCCTTGTCGAACATCCGCAGGTGCCGGTCATTTCGTTTACGGGCAGCACGGAAACCGGTCGCTTTGTGGGCGAGACCTGTGGTCGCATGCACAAGCGGCTGTCACTCGAGATGGGTGGCAAGAACGCACAGATCGTGCTCGACGATGCCGACCTCGATCTCGCGCTCGATGGCGTGCTCTGGGGCGCCTTTGGTACGACGGGGCAGCGCTGCACGGCCACCAGTCGCCTCATTCTGCAGGACGGCATTCATGATGCCTTCGTCGAGCGTCTCGTGGCGCGCGCGGCCACGCTGCGGCTTGGCGACGGACGCAAGGCCGGCACCGACGTGGGACCGCTGGTCAACGAAGCCGCGCGCGAAAAGGTCGAGCGCTACATCGGCGTCGGCCGCGAGCAGGGTGCCACGCTGGCGCTCGGCGGCGCGCGCGCCACGGGCACGCAGGATGGTCGCGATCTCGATCACGGCTACTTCTTCCAGCCCACCATCTTCACCGGTGTCACGGCGGGCTCACGTCTCGATCAGGAAGAGATTTTCGGTCCGGTGCTGTCCGTCATCCGTGTGGGGAGCGTGGACGAAGCTTTCGCCGTCAACAACGGCGTACGGTATGGCCTCTCCAGCAGCGTGTACACGCGTAACGTGAACGTGGCCTTCCGCGCCCTGCAGGAGCTCGATAACGGCATCACCTACGTGAATGCGCCGACCATCGGTGCCGAGGCGCATCTGCCGTTCGGCGGCGTCAAGGAAACGGGCAACGGACATCGCGAAGGGGGCTGGGAGGTCTACGAGTTTTATTCGGAGACGAAGGTCGGCTACGTCGACTACTCGGGCGCGCTGCAGCGCGCACAGATCGACAACTACTGACCGACGTGCGGCCAGCGGCCACCCGGGAGCGTCGCGACGAAGCCCTGCGCGCCGCCAATCGTGGATCGTCCCGTCTGGGCACATCCCGATCGGGCGGCCGTGGTGGTTGGCGTAGTGGCTGGCGTGGCGCGGGCGCGTCGCCCGGCGACGGCGCTCGTGGCACACGATGGAAGCCGGTGCTTCTGCTGGCCGTGCTGTTCTTCGTGGTGGCCCGCATGCTGCTGCTCGAAGCCGTCCACGTGTCCTCGTCCAGCATGACACCGGCGCTGCAGCCGGGGGACTATGTGCTGGTGTCGCGTGTGGGCTACGCGTCGACCGTACCGTTCACCACCTGGCGCCTGCCGTTCAGCCGGGAGGTGTCACGCAATCAGGTGCTGGTGTTCAACTGGCCACCCGATCCGTCGCAGGTGTACGTGAAGCGCGTGGTGGGCCGAGCGGGTGACACTGTGCGGGTGAACGGTGCGCCGGTGGTCGTGCCGCCGGGCCATTCGTACGTCCTTGGCGACAAACGGGACGATTCGCTCGACAGTCGGCATTGGGGGGTGGTGCCCGACAGTCATGTACGCGGCGTGGCATGGCGTGTGTACTTCAGCGTTACGCCGGGCGCAACACCGTGGTGGCAGCGCATCAGGTGGGAACGGGTTGGACGCGCGGTGCAGTAGTGGAGCATCAGTGGTGCGCTGGCCGTACCGTCGTGCAGCGTGTCACGGTGAGGCGACGATGCCCGCCGGGCAATGCCGACTTGTCCATCCGGGATTTAACGTTGGCATGCGTTGACGAAACGCGGGGAATCGATCAGGCTTAATGGAGGATGTGCGCGCCGCGTTGTGCGCCTCGCCTCATCCGGATACCTCGCACGACCCGAAGGACACCGCGTCTCCCTCCCTACGCGGTGCGCACATGGGACCATCAGCACCCGAGCCGCAACACCATGGCTGTCACTCCCCCGAAGAAGAAGGCGTCGTACGAGGAAGGCTCCCTCGATCAGTATCTCCGCGACATCAGCGCCTATCCGCTGATCTCCCGTGAGGAAGAAGCAGAGCTCGCACGACGAATTCGGGTGGGAGATCAGGAAGCGCTCGACAAGCTGGTGCGGTCGAATCTTCGCTTCGTCGTCAGCGTGGCCAAGAAGTATCAGAATCAGGGCGTGTCGCTGTCCGACCTGATCAATGAGGGCAACCTCGGCCTCATTCGCGCCGCGCACAAGTTCGACGAAACCAAGGGCATCAAGTTCATCTCGTATGCCGTGTGGTGGATTCGTCAGGCCATCCTGCAGGCGCTGGCCGAGCAGTCGCGCATCGTGCGGGTGCCGCTCAATCGTGCGGGTACGCTGCACCGCATCGGCAAGCGCGCCAATGCGCTGCTGCAGGAGCTGGGGCGCGAGGCCACGCATGCCGAAATCGCCGACGGCATGGACATCACCGAAGAAGAGGTGGCCAAGACCATGTCCATCTCCCAGGTGCACCTGTCGCTCGATGCGCCGCTCACGCCGGGCGAGGACAATCGCCTGCTGGACTACTTGCCGGACACGCTGCATCCCAACCCGGAAGACCAGACCTTCGACAAGGCGCTCACCGAGGCCATTGAGGAATCGCTGGGCAGCCTCAAGGAGCGCGAGTCCAAGATTCTGCGGCTGTACTTCGGCATCGACGAAACCGAGCCCATGACGCTCGAGGAGATCGGCGCGCAGTTGGGCATCACGCGCGAGCGCGTGCGGCAGATCAAGGAAAAGGCGCTGTCGCGCCTGCGCCACGTGAGCCGTTCCAAGTCGCTCGAGAGCTTCCTCGGCTGAGCCTCCTCGGGCAAAGCGCAGGGCGGTTAGATTTGGGGGGTCGGCCCCGGTTTGCGCCGGGGCCTTTCCGTACCCGGAGCTCATTCCCATGGCATCGACCTATTCGTTCGACGTGACCACCGGCTGCGACCTGCAGGAGGTCGACAACGCCGTCAATCAGGCGCAGAAGGAAGTGATGCAGCGCTTCGACTTCAAGGGCTCGCATGTGCTGATTGATTTTCAGCGCAGCGAGAACCTCATCAAGCTCGAGGCCGAGGGTGACATGCGCAGCGATGCGCTGCTGGACGTCATCCGCAGCAAGCTGATCAAGCGCGGCGTGTCGGTGAAGAATCTTGACATCACCGACCCCAAGCCCGGCAGCGGCGAAATCCAGCGTCGCGAGATCAAGCTCAAGATGGCCCTCGACAGCGAGACAGCCAAAAAGGTGAGCGCGGCCATCAAGGAGGCCAAGCTCAAGAAGGTCACCTCGTCCATCCAGGGCGAACAGGTGCGCGTGAGCAGTCCCGACAAAGACGCGCTGCAGGAGTGCATGACCCTGCTGCGCAAGGGCGACTTCGGCGTGGAGCTGCAGTTCGGGAATTATCGCTGAGTCGGAGCGGCGAGCGGCAACTGCAGCGTACGCAGGAGCGGTTCGCCGTTGCTCCGCTCTGCGCGAATGACCACGGTGCGCGCGGGGAGATTGGGTACCGAGTCTTCGTGTCGCAGCGTGGCGACCGCCTGCAGACAGTTTGAGCCTTCATTGCGCGCGATGAACCGCCACGTCAGTGTGTCTCCGGACACGCGCCGCTCCACCCGGACGAGTTCAGCGCAAAGGTTAAAGCCCACCACACCGAAGAATGTGAGTTTAGCCGATCCACTCGGAGTGGGAACAGCGGCCACGGCGATGCTATCAACTTGAGCCACTCGTTCTTTGGGGCCGGTAAACAGACCACAGCCTGAGAACAGGCCGGCAAGCAGCGCAGGAACGCTCGTCGTCAACAACAATGGAGCTTGGCGGCGTATCGTGATCGTTTTCATCTGAATGCTCGACGATAGAACCAGCGCAGCACGCAAATGACATTGCGGCCGCGCTGATTCCTGGTGAATGCTACTGGACGCAGCTGAAGGAGTAGTCCGACGGATTGATGGCGATGCTCTTGAAGCTCGTATGCGTTCTTCCTATCGCATCAGTTACGAGCAGCTCCAGAGAGAATCCGCTATTCCCTGCCGGGCCAACGGAGTAGGCTTGAGCGAAAGTGACGATGCTCCCGTCGCGCTTCCACTGATATGTGTACGGGGGCTGGCCACCTGTGTGAAACGCACTCCAAGAGCAATAGCTGGATGGCCCGATCAGAACCGGCCCTGGAATGCTCGAGTTGAGGGCCAACTGAGGAGCATACAGCAGCTTGTTCGGAGTTCCGCTGGGCAGCGCGAAGATCGCACCGTTGGTCACCCGGTCAAGAACGGCAGCGTTCACTGTGGCTGCTCCCGCTGAAGGGTAGAGCTGCAGGTGAAGTGCTGCCACACCAGACGTCAGTGCGGCCGCTCCGGACGTGCCCATTCCCTGTGCAACCGGAGCGATGAGGTCCACACATGAACCATAGTTGCTGTAGTTGGCGAGGGTGTCCGTATTCTGAATGCTTGCCGCAACGGTGAGGGCACCTCCCACGTGGGCCGGAGAGAATCCGCAGGCATTCTGCGGAACTTGGTCGTCGTTGCCGTTACCTGCCGACACGACAACAGTTACGCCTTTGCCCATGGCATAGTTGACTGCATCATCGACGGTGTTGCCGCAGAAAATCCAGCTGCAGTCCTTTGCGGCACTGTAGTTGATCACTGCTGGGCGCGGACTGTAGTCAGCTATGTACTCCATCGCGGAAGAGGCTGCGGCAGAGCTAAGCGTCTTGCACGCGCCTACGACGTTCACGCGTGCCGAGAATACCGTCGCACCCTTGGCGGGGCCTGAAGTCGTCCCCGCTGCGAAACGCGCCATTGCCGTCCCGTGGGTGCCTCCATCCTGCGTGGTCGAGCATGTTTGGTGCGGGTTCTGTCCATTGAACGAGAACTGATGGGTCGTCGATACTCGTCCGCTTAGCTCAGCGTCATACATATCGACGCCATTATCAACGATCCAGATATTCACGCCGGCACCGGTAACGGAGTAGCTGTAGCTTCCGTTCAGCGGCAAGGTCCGCTGATCCATGCGGTCCAGCCACATCGGCGCGGAAGTTTGGGTGACCACGCCGGGCTGCTGAAGTTCGATGGCCACATCGGCCTCGATGTACTTGACGGCAGGGTCGCGGCGCAGTTCCTCGATGCGCGCGTCGGGAATTTCACCCCAGAATCCGCCTAGGCTCCTCAATACTTGCTGAGGCTTGAGGCCAAACTTTCGGACAAGTGCTTCCGTGGATCGAGCAGCATCAACACCCTGATGGAAGCGCACGATGTAGCTGCCGCGAATGCGCTTCGGGTGATCCTTGCCGTACAGTGGCGCGATCGTGTCTTTCGCGGCTGCGCTGCCCGTACTCACGCTCGACCTAAGCTCACCGGACGGGAGAGTCGAAACCGTGCGATCAGGCGAACACGCTGCCGCTGAGCCGATCAGCAGACCGGCAATGCTCAGCCGAACAAACGAAGCACGAGCGGGGGGGGGGGGGG